>CALLVD010000057.1 GCA_938010385.1 uncultured Robiginitomaculum sp. | reverse complement strand
CCGGAATTGGCGCTGGCCGCGGCCTGCTGCAAAATCGGGATCGCTTTTTTATACTCGCGGGCCTGACGCAGCAAATCAGAGAGCTGGATGAGGCGGTCTGTTGATTTGGAGACAACACCGGCATTCATTTCACGCTCCAGGATTTGCGCGGCCTGATACGGCATTTCATAGAAGCTGTAATACTGAACGACTTGCATAATGTCGTTTTCAGATTTCAGCGCGCCGCCGAGATAGAGCATTTTTTTCACTTCAAACGCATCTTCTTCGCGGCCGCCATTGGAAAGCATGGACGCCCAAGTATCCCACAATGTGCGATCTTCCGGGAAGCGTTGCAGCATTTGCTTCACGATATCGGCTTGCTTACCGGTCATGCCAAGATTGTTGTAAAGGAAGTTCAGCAGGTCAAAATGCTTACGCTCTTTCGGGCTGGCGGCATTGAACCATTTTTCCGCCCAAGGCAAAGCCCGGCGATAATCTTCGGCCTGAACCCAGGCACCGACGAGCATGTCGACATAAGCCGGCTTTGACGGATTGCCCTGATTGAGATAATTCTCAAGCATGGTCGCGCCTTCGGCATTGCGGCCGCTGGCAATCAACAATTGCGCAATATTCAAGCGAAGGGCAGTCGATTCCTTAGGCAGCAAGCCGCCGGCATTAATTGCGTTTTCAAACGATGAAATCGCCTGACCATAATTTTCCATTTCATAATAGGCCGAACCCATCATTTGCAGCGTCGTTGAGCGCTCATACGGATTTAAATCCATGCTCATAGCTTCGTTAAGCTTCGAGACGGCTGCGCCGTATTGATTGGAGTTCATCAAGGTCAGGGCTTCGTTGACAACCGCGCCGGATTTACTGCCAAACTGACGGCCTTCGGTTTGCGCCGGGGCCTCCCCGCCGCGCTGCGCGCTCGCAGTCGGAGCCATAACGGCGCCGATAAAAGCAACGGAAAGCGTTGCGCCGGCCAAAGTCTTGATAGTGTTTTTCATGTTTTGATATGCCACGTTGTGCACTCCAATTTAAATTTGCGCTCCCGGTATAAATGCGGCGGCAATTACGCCCGGGACTTGGGGCAGACCTGCATAAGCAGGTTTGCCGATTTAAAGGGCGAAAGCCCTTAACTTCCTAGCGGTTCGGTTCCGGCAGGAGCTTTCCGCGCTCATCGAGGAGCTGGAACGTCACCTTGTTTTCAACACCGCTCATAGAGACCGGACGGCCATCCACGATTTTCGGGTTAAAGCGCCATTTCTGAACAGACTTAATTGTTGCGCGCTCGAGTATTTTTGTCGTGCAGTAGGTCGCGACGACGTTAAAGGGAGACCCTTCCGGGCTCACGTCGAAACGGACGCGGCAATGGCCGGAATTATCACCTTCCAAGAAACGCGGCGGTGTGACCGGCGGGATACGGACCAAAGGCTGCGCGTCACGATCGGACACGGCAATCTTAAAGCTCTCGCGCTCAATCTTCGGCGGCTCAAACTCAGGGATAGCGCCTTGCAATGAAGCAATCGGCTCTGTCGGTTGGTCAGCCTGCTGGCGCTCAATCTGCGGCGGCGGCGGTGGGGTCACGACCTGCTTGACCTTGTCAATCTTCGTCTCGCGCTTCACGACCTTAATGTCCTCAACCGTCGGGTTGATTTCAAATTTTGTCGTTTTGCCTTTTTCCTGCGGCTCCCACTCGCCGGAGATCAAGCCAATCATGCCCATAAACAGCATGAAGGTCAGGAACGCGGCGACGGGTATCGCGATAATCCATTTAATAAGAGATCCCATTATAAAATCCTCTTCCTAGTTATCTGTCGACACGCGGGTATCGATACCCAGCTCGGTCATCAGTTCCTGAAGTTCCATGACAGTCCCGACATCGGCGTCACCGTCGGCCTGAATAATGCCGTCCGCTTTCGGGTTTTCATCGCGAATAGCCAGAATGACAGGGCGCACTTCGTTAATGCGGTATGGCGTTTTATCAATCCAGATTTCACCTTCGCCGGTGACCGCTGTCAAAATGCCGGGCTTCCATTCTTTGGTCGTCACCGCTTCGGGACGAAAAATATCCACGCCGGGCGTTTTAACAAAGACGGATGTGACAATAAAAAAGATGAGCAGAATAAAGACGACGTCGAGCATCGGCGTCATGTTTAATTCCATATCGTCATCTTGTGTCGAAACTCTGCTTCTGCGTGCCATTTTGTTACCTTATCACAAATTTGTAGTTTTGCAAGCTTTTCACTGCTATTGGTGCCGCTTAGGCCCCGGTGTTTTCTAAAATCTCGATTTTTGAAGACACGCCGGAGCTGTCCAGATCGTCTTTGACGAGGATTAAGCTCTTATGCCGGGCCTTCTCGTCAACGCGCAGGATAACGGCAGCATTGGCCTTTTCCGCGAGCAGCTTTTCCACCGCAAGACGGACATTACCGCATTCTGTGCGCGCGCCGTCTACGGAGCAAAGATCCGCACCGTTAATATAGACAACAATCGCAGGCTTAGGCTCATCAGGCGTATCGTTAGGCGGCGGGGGTGGCGGCTGAGTTAAATCAACGCCTTTTTCGTCCATGAACACGGCAGTCACGATGAAGAAGATCAACATGATAAACACGATGTCCAGCATCGGGGTCATGTCAACTTCGGCTTCGTCCGCCTGTTTTGATCCACGTCTTCTCATAATCTTATCCTTTATGCCTGCGGCGAGCGCGGGCTAAACAATTTCCAAACGGTCAGCGAATACAGCCGTTTCGCGGCGCGCTTTACGTTCGACATAGTTGGAGAAAAACAGCCCCACCAGCGCAACAACCATGCCCGCCATTGTCGGAATGGTCGCTTTAAACACGCCGCCCGCCATCGCTTTGGCATTGGACGAGCCTGACAGCGCCATCACGTCAAACACGCTGATCATGCCGGTCACTGTGCCGAGCAGGCCGAGGAGCGGCGCAATCGCCACCAGGGTTTTAATAATGCTGACATTGGTATCAGTTTTCGCTTTGACCTGAGAGATATACTCATCACGGATAGCGTGGGCGCGCCATGATTTGCGGTCAGGACGGCTGTTCCACTCATTCACCAGACCTTGGGTCATTGGCTTGTGCGCCATGCTGTAATAGGCGAGGCGCTCCATGATGAACATGAACATGAAGAACGCAGCGAGCATAATAACGTAGAGCACATTGCCGCCGGTCGTCAGGAACTCTTGCAGTCCGTTAAAGGCTTGAGAGAAAAAACCCATGTCGTTTTCCTTTTCGCAGACCCGCAAACACGGTGTTTGCTGCTGCGTCAGTTTAAATTACGTCTGTTTTCCGTGCCGTGATCCGAAGTCGGACCGGTGGCGGGGAGTATAAAGAGCGCGCCGAATATGCGCCGCGCTCTTTTATTCAGGTGAGCTAGCCGCGGCGGTTTTCAACGTGGCGAGCCACGATACCGGCAGATTGCTCTTCCAGCGTATTCTGTACGCCGCGCGCCAAAGAGGAGCAGAAGCTGTGCAGGATAAGGAGCGGGATAGCGGCAATCAGGCCAAGCATTGTTGTCACAAGCGCTTCGGAAATACCGCCGGCCATCAACTGGGGATCGCCTGTACCGTAAATCATCATGGCCTGGAAGGTCTTGATCATACCCGTAACCGTACCCAAAAGACCCAGCAGCGGTGCGATACCGGCAGCCAGTTTGAGAAGGTTCAGACCAAACTCGAGTTTCGGGCTTTCGCGAAGAATAGCTTCGTCGAGCTTAAGCTCAAGCGCTTCTTCGTCGCCGTCCCGAACGCTTTCACCGGCGAGCATAATACGGCCCAGCGGGTTTTTGGAGCTGGCTTGCGCCTTACGGGTCTGGCCTTTCACGGAGGCAGACACGCCGAGCAACATCAGGATACGCAGCAGACCGAACAGAACACCGACAACCGTCAGAGCTACAATAATCATACCGATCTTACCGCCTTGAGCGATGCGCTCGCGGGTATCCGGAACGCGCTCGAATGATTTCAGCAAGCTGCCGCGAGTCGGGTCAATCGGAGCGGAAACCAATGCACCCGCAGAGGCGCCGGCGACTGATGAGGCGGCTTTAGAAATTACGCCGCCAGGCTGCTTTGGAAGCTTCGCCAGCGTTGCGCCGGCATCACCTGCAGGCGGAACGTATTGAAGGAAGTCAGCCGTGCCGTCGGTAAAAGCGTTAAACGGACCGACGCGGGTCACTTCTACGCCTTCGCCCAGATTGGCAACGTCAGCAGTAAAGGTGGAGACTTTGCCCTGCTCTTGCATCTCTTCGAGCATACGCTGCCAGATCAAGTTGAGCTCCTGAGCACTGGGAAGCGCTTTGGATTCGGCGATTTTACCCAAGACCTTAGTCCGGTCAGGATATTGAGCAGAAATCAAAGACGCATCGAGCATGGATTTAAACTCGCCGGCTTTCGCGCGGGCCAGACCAAACACTTCACCGAACTCACCCTGCGCTGTTTTCAGCTCAGCTTCGAGGCGGGTGATGCGGTTTTGGTTGGCGTCAAACGTTGACTGAACACTGCGTGCCTGACGCTCAAGCTGGGCAAGTTCGCCGCGGGCCTGGCTCAAAAGAGCGCTTTGCTCATTGGCGCGCTGCTGGAAGGCCTGTTCGCGCTGACGGTTTTCCTGCTCTGTCTGAGCGGCGTCATTACGGACCTTGTTCAGAAGGTCGTTAATGGATGTGATTTGTGCAGAGGCCGGAGCGCTCATTAACATGGCTGCGCCGGCGGTAGCCGCGGCAGCTTTAGCAAAAATATTCATAGAGTTTCTCATAATTAAAATCTCCCGGCCTAGTTAGCGCCGACGGTGACAGGCGCGAGGACAACGTCCGGTGCAGCTTCACCTTTAGCAATGCGAATAGCGCGGCGAATTTGAAGCGCGTCAACGCCTGTTGCCGCCTCCCAAGACCCGTCTGCCATATTGTAACGGGCAATCTCGCTCTCATCTTTGGTCATATAAACCAGTGAGACGCGGCCATAACGCAGATAGTTGACGATTGAATTCGGCTTGGACGGATGCGCGCCCTCATAGCTCTCAAGGCCTTGGCCGAAAGAGACTTCCTGCTTGTACAGGTTCAGCACTTGACGATATTGCTCCGCCGGAGAGACCGCCGGGTCACCCAGCGTGTTCTTGAGGCGCTGAACGCGAGCCAGACGCTGTTCTTTCAGGAACGGCATATCAGCGTTAATAGCATCTTCGATGCGAACCGCCATACGCAGCATCATCGGAGACATGCCCTGCTTAATGGCCTCAACAGTACCGAGCTGATCGCGCAGCGAGTCAATCTCGGACTGCTGGGACTGCAGATAAATGTCCTGCTGGTCAACGAAGAGACGAATATTGTCGATTTGCTGAAGCACGGCGCGATATTCACGCTGCTTGGCCTCGGCTGAATCATCCAGATCCGCAACACGCTGCTGAGAGGCTGCACTTTGCGCCGTGGAGCGCTTGGCAGTTTGCAGGGCTTGATCCAGCTGAGCCTGAGCAGGGGTTGCGAGCATAAGCCCCGCAAGTCCGCTCGCCAGCAAGGCACCCTTTGCTATTGAAATCTTCAACATATCTTCCTTCCGATTTCGATGACCGTCAAATATTGCGGCCAAATGAGTGGCGGTTAAGCCTTTTACATTCACGCGCCGCCCAATGCGGGGCGCAAAACCTAAAAAGACGCAGCCCTAACGGGCCACGCCTTCAATTCTATTGTGTGACATGGGTCGGGGCCATAACGACCGCCGGAGCCACCTCGCCGCGTGCAACGCGGATAGCCTTGCGGATATCCAAAAGCTCTGCACCTGACACATCAACCCATTTCGCGCTCGGCTGATCCCAGCGGCGCGCGGAGACCATACGGTCATCCATATAAACCAAGGCAACGCGGCCATAGCGCAAGAAAGTGCCCTGCTCGCGTGTTTTTTCATACGGCTTTAAAGTGAGGGGATTCTCTTTGATCGTTCCGTCATCTTCCATATTCGCCAAAGCATACCGCAGTTCGCCGACAGTCTCGCCGTCATTGAGCGGGCGCTCGCCGTCATAATCTTCAACGCTCATGCCGTAGTTAACTTCGGTTTTCAGCGCCGCCAGAGCCAAGCGATACTTATCGCCGACCTTAAGCGTGTCATCATCCAAATCATTGCGAAGCTTTGCGATGCGGTTCAAACGCTCTTCGCGCTGGAAAGGCAAGTCAGCTGTGACCGCGCGCTCCATTTGACCGACCATCTTTTCGATGATGCCGTCAACGTCGCCCGTGACCTCGCCGACGCCCGCGATTTGCGCGCGCAGAAACTCAATCTCTTTTTTCTGATTAGCCGCGAACAATTCCTGCTGCATTAAGGCAACTTTCTTGTCAGCGATTTGAGACAGAAGCGTTGCGTATTGCTCCGCTTTGGCATCTTGAGCGCCGGACACCGCAACGGGAAACGCCATAACAGCGCTCAGGCACAAAGAACGGATTACCGTTGTTTTACTCACCACCTATATACTCCCTTCGTAATCTCGAAACTTTGCCGGATTACATTTTTCAACACTATATAATGAACAGCGCTATCAGTTTTATATTGTTATAAAATCACACCAAGCGGCGCATTTCAAGGCTAAAACTGTAAAACTGGTCCCATTATCGTTCTTAATTTTCCTGACGCTACACCCGTCTTTCAGGTTAATCAATCATTAGGACAGGTAAATACTGACAAATTTTGAGAAAAGTTTTCTTGACAGCTTGCAAGTGAAAATGCAGCCGGCGGGAGCCCGGCGCGAAAAAAAGAATGTCACAAAATGTGGTTGGGGCGGCTGGATTCGAACCAACGATCACGGGATCAAAACCCGATGCCTTACCGCTTGGCTACGCCCCAATAAGCGCTTGTCTTTGCGAAGCAAGCGGGTGTTTATCCGCATGTCCGCGTAATTGCAACGGGGAATATGGGCTGCAGGCGCAAAAAGCGTGCGGCCGAATCGCATGCAGGCGCAGCGCCGGCAAAGCGCCCCTTGCGCAAATCTCTATTGACCTTAAGTATATACCGATATTCGATAAATCTTCAGGACTTGCTATGCGTCAATTTATTCTCACCGTTATCGGGACAATCGTCGGAATTTTTGTCGCCGTTTTCCTGCTGATTTTCTTCTTAATCGCGCTGGGCGTTGCCGCAGCGCCGAAAGGTGAGGTCGCTACCGGGAATATACTGGACATTGATCTGCGCCGGCCGATGACAGACCAGAGCGCAGGCGACAGCCTGTTCGGTTCCTCCGGC
>CALLVD010000056.1 GCA_938010385.1 uncultured Robiginitomaculum sp. | reverse complement strand
AATGCGGCCTTTGGTCAATAAAATCAACGGCTTGGAAGACAGCTTCATCGCCCTGACCGATGAGCAGTTAAAAGCTAAAACGGCAGAGTTTAAATCCCGGTTTGAGGCCGGCGAAACCCTTGATGATTTGCTGCCGGAAGCGTTTGCCGCCGTTCGCGAAGCCGCCAAGCGGACCCTCGGCCAGCGCCATTACGATGTGCAGCTGATCGGCGGCATAGCGCTGCACCGCGGCGAGATTGCCGAAATGCGCACCGGTGAGGGTAAAACCTTGGTGGCGACATTGGCCGCATATTTGAATGCCTTAAACGGGAAAGGCGTTCACGTGATTACGGTTAATGACTATCTGGCCGCCCGTGATGCCGAATGGATGGCGCAAGTCTACGGCTTTATGGGCCTGACCACCGGCGTAATTGTTCACGGCCTGTCGGACGCCGAGCGCAAAGCCAATTATGCCTGCGATATCACTTACGGCACGAATAATGAGTTCGGCTTTGATTATCTGCGCGATAATATGAAATACAGCCTGGATGATATGAGCCAGCGCGGGCATGTTTTCTGTATTATCGACGAGATTGACTCCATCTTAATTGATGAGGCCCGCACGCCGCTGATTATCTCCGGCCCGACCGATGATAAATCCGAAATGTACCGCATTGTCGACAGCATTATTCCGCTGATTAATGAGGACGGTTACGACGTCGATGAAAAGGCTAAATCCGCCACATTCAACGAAGCCGGCATGGAGCAGATTGAAGGCATACTTCTGGAACGCGGCATGCTGGAAGGCGAGAGCCTTTATGACGTGGAAAATGTCACGATTGTCCATCACATCAACCAAGCCCTGCGCGCCCACAAAATCTATGTGCGTGACAAAGACTATATCGTCAAAGATGACCAAGTTGTCCTGATTGACGAATTTACCGGCCGTATGATGGACGGGCGGCGCCTGTCCGAAGGCCTGCACCAAGCCATTGAAGCGCGCGAGCAAGTGGACATTAAGCCCGAAAACGTGACGCTGGCCTCTGTCACATTCCAAAACTATTTCCGCCTTTATGACAAGCTGTCCGGCATGACCGGCACAGCCCTGACCGAGGCGAGTGAGTTCTACGATATTTATAAGCTCGAAGTGCTCGAAATTCCGACCAATCGCCCAATCCAGCGCATTGATGATGAAGACGTCATCTACCGCACGGAGCGCGAGAAGTTTGACGCTATTGTTGAAGAAATCGGTGAATGCGCGAAAAAAGGCCAGCCCATGCTGGTCGGCACAGTGTCGATTGAGAAATCCGAAGCCCTGTCGCGCTTTCTGACGGAACGCGGCGTGGAGCACAAAGTCCTCAATGCCCGCTATCATGATCAGGAAGCCGCCATTGTCGCCCAAGCCGGCGTGCCGGGCGCGGTGACGATTGCGACGAACATGGCGGGACGCGGCACCGATATTCAGCTTGGCGGTAATCTTGAAATGCGCCTTGAGCAAGAAGCGCCGGAAGGTGAGACGCCGGCCATGCGCGAGGCGAGGGAAGGCGAGCTTAAGGCCGAGATTGCCGTTTTAAAAGAACAGGCTTTGAAAGCCGGCGGTCTTTATGTTCTGGCGACAGAGCGTCATGAGAGCCGCCGCATTGACAATCAGCTGCGCGGCCGGACCGGCCGTCAGGGCGATCCGGGCCGGTCAAAATTCTATATCTCGACCGAAGATGACCTGATGCGCATTTTCGGCGGGGACCGTCTGAAAAACATGATGGGCAAGATGGGCTGGGAAGACGGCGAGAGCCTGACCAACCGATTTATGTCCAAAGCGGTAGAGCGCGCGCAAGTGCGCGTCGAGGCCCGCAATTTCGACATTCGTAAAAACCTGCTCAAATATGACGATGTCATGAATGATCAGCGCAAAGCCATTTTTGAGCAGCGCCTTGAGTTTATGACAGACGAGAACGTCACGGACGTGATTGAAGATATGCGTCTTGAGCTGTGCGAAGATCTGATTGAAGAGCATGTCCCGCGCAAAGCCTATGCCGAGCAATGGGATATTGAGGGCCTGAAAAACCGCACGCGCGAGCTGATGTATCTGGACCTGCCGTTTGAGGAATGGGCGGCGGAAGAAGGCATTGCCGATGAGGAAATGCTCTCCCGATTTAAAGAGGCGTCCAATACGGCGATGACTCAGCTCACCTCGATTATCGATGCCCCGCAAATGCAAAACATCGAAAAGCAGGTTTTGTTGCAGGTGATTGATAAAAACTGGCGCGACCATCTTCAGCAGCTTGACGCGTTGAAATCCGTGGTCGGTCTGCGCGGCTATGCCCAGCGCGATCCGCTTAATGAATATAAGTCAGAAGCTTTCACCCTGTTTGACAGGCTGTTGGCGAACTTACGCGAAGGCGTCACGCAAAACCTCAGCAGCCTTTTGATGAATGCCCATGTGCAAAATCAACAGCGCGCGCAAATTCAGGCGCAAGCCGAGGCCGCCGCCCCCGCCCAAATGCCGGCAAGGGCTCCGCGTTCCCCGCAAGATATGATGCTGTCCGGTGACGGCTTGGATGATTTTGACGAGCCCGGCGGATCAATCCCGGATTTGGAAGCCTCCGCTCTGGACGGCGTGCCGCGCAATGCGCCCTGCCCGTGCGGATCCGGCCGCAAGGTCAAGCATTGCCACGGACAAGTGCGCACAGCCTGATTCACTAAAAATTATCAAATTTTTGGCAGGCGCGTCTTTTAAGGCGCGCCTGTTGCATTTATGCCACATGTTTTCCGCCCGGATTCGCCCCGAGCAACCTAAATTGGCGAAAAATACGCCGGATTCGCGCCTAAAAACCCCCAATTTATCAGTATTTTGCACAAAATAAGGGCATTTACGAAAATCAATGCACTTTTTTGTGGCTCCGGCCCTGCACTCTCGCCCGCCGGGCCCGCAAGGCGCGCCCGGAGCGAAAATCCTCGCTAGATACGGCTCATGGAATTTGACAGCGGCGGTCATGTCGGCCCCGCAAATAATTGGAGAAAACTATGTCAATGAAAACGCTTATCAGCTCTGCTGCTCTTATCGCCGGTATGGCAACAATCACTCCGGCGGCCACGGCTGCTGACTGGTCACTGTCTGCCGATTTCGTCGGTGAGTACGTCTTCCGCGGTACAACATTGGGCGCTGAGTCCATTCAAACCGGCGCAGAAGTCACGTTGGACAATGGCCTGACTCTGGGGGTCTGGGGCAATGCAGGCTTTGGAGAGCAAAGCCTTCTCAACAGTGACGAAGTTGACTTCTACGCCGGCTACTCGGTTCCCGTCAGTGATACCTTTAGCCTTGACCTGGGCGCAACGCTTTATCACTATCCACAATTAGGCGGTATTTTCGACATCGGTACAAACGCCGGTGACGCCAGCACACTTGAATTTTCAGCGGGTACAAGCTTCGGCGGTACGCTGGATCCAAGTCTGACACTTTACTACGATACAACACTGGAGACCTTCACACTTGAAGGCGGTGCCGGCTATTCCTTCCCAACCGGCGAAGCGACAAGCTTGGACCTCAGTGGCTCTTTAGGCGCGGTAGAACCTGATAACGGCACAAGCTACCAATACGCTCAATTGGGTGCAGCTCTATCCTACGCTTTCTCTGACGCAGCTTCCGGCTATGTCGGCTTGAACGCCGGCGCGTCTACTGAAGATACATTCGCTGATATCAGCAGGTCTTTGACAAGCGCAGGCTTCGGCGCCCCTGAGTCCAGCTCTGTTTGGTACGGCGTCGGTCTGTCTACAGGCTTCTAAAGCTGCACCGCTTATATAAGCGGGCCACAGTAAAACAGGAAAACGGTCTCTCAGAAATGAGGGGCCGTTTTTTTGCGGATCATGAAGGAGCGCCCAAGAATGGGGATAGGGCATCGGCTCAGGGCATCGGCTTCGCCGTTTTAGATATTAAGACGGTGCTCGCGCCGCATTGGCCTTGCCAACGCTTTTCGCTGCACGCGTTTTCGAATCTGAGATTTGGACGGTACTCGCGCCGCGCCTGCTTTGCAGGCGCTTTTCGCTGCGCCTGTTTTCGAATCTGAGAATTTGAACGGTGCTCGCGCCGCGCCTGCTTCGCAGGCGCTTTTCGCTGCGCCCGTTTACGGGCATCGGCTTCGCCGATGCCCTAAGGCAATAAAGTCCGTCCGATAGCGAGGAATTTGCTGCGGCGCGCGGCGATCAGATCTTCGGGCGTGAGGGTTGAGAGCGAGTCCAGCTTACGGTCGATCTGCTCGCCGACAGTTTTAATCATCAGCGCCCCGTCGCGGTGTGCACCGCCGACCGGTTCTTCAATAATTTCATCGACAATGCGCATATCTTTCAGATCGCTTGCCGTAATTTTCATCGCTTTGGCCGCGTCTTCAGCGCGGGCCGCGTCGCGCCATAAAATTGACGCGCAGCCTTCCGGCGAAATGACGCTGTAAATCGAATGCTCCAGCATCATAACGCTGTCCGCCGTCGCAATCGCCACCGCGCCGCCGGAGCCGCCCTCGCCGGTAATCACGGACACAAACGGCACGCGCAAAGACAGCCCGCGATCAATGGAGCGGGCAATGGCTTCGGCCTGTCCGCGTTCTTCCGCCCCGCGCCCCGGATAGGCGCCGGCTGTATCCACAAAGCTGACCACCGGGAGGTCAAACCGTTCGGCCAAATCCATCAGGCGCACGGCTTTGCGGTAGCCTTCGGGGTTCGCCATGCCGAAATTGTGCTTAATCCGCGAGGCTGTATCATTGCCCTTCTCATGCCCCATGACCACGACCGGCCGGCCCAGCAGCCGCCCAAGCCCGCCTTGAAGCGCGTCATCATCACCGAATTTGCGGTCCCCGGACAGGGACGTGTAATCGCTGACAAGGCCGTCTACATAATGCGAGAAATGCGGGCGCTGCTCATGACGCGCGACTTTGGTTTTCTCCCACGGACCGATCTTTTTATAGATTGACGCCAATTGCTTATCTGATTTTTTGCGCAATTGCTCAATTTCAGAGGCGACATCAACGCCGTCATCAGCGGATTGCAGCGCTCTAAGCTCCTCAATCTTGCCGTCCAGCTCTGCCAGCGGACGCTCAAAATCTAAATAGGTGCGGGCAGTTTCAGTCATAAGTCAGGCCTTTTCGATTTGGCGGCACAATAGCAGGGCAAACCCGCGCCGCAACGCTTTTTGGCTCTGCCGGCCCTTACGGTTTTGCAAGGGGATGGGCCGTTAAAACCAAAGCCTTCAAACGCTCATCAAGAACATGGGTATAAATCTGCGTCGTCGAAATATCCGCGTGACCGAGCAGTTTTTGCACGCTGCGCAAATCCGCCCCGCGCGCCAATAAATGCGTCGCAAAAGCGTGGCGCAGAACGTGCGGCGAGACTTGCGATGGGACTAGCCCGGCTTTTATCGCCAAATCTTTTAAGGTTTGGGCAAAGCGCTCCCGGGTCATGTGGCCGAGTTTGCTGCGCGAGGGAAACAGGAAATTTTGCGCGCGGGCGGCGGCTGCCTCCTCTGCCGGCAAAGTCTGCGCGCGCACCGCTTTCCAAGCTGTAATCGCCTCCAGCGCCGCGCCGGTCAGCGGCACAATCCGCTCGCGCCCGCCCTTGCCTTTAATCAGCAGGCAGCCGTCACGGCGCGCGCCGGCGCGCACGCTCAGGGACACAAGCTCACTGACCCGCAAGCCCGCCGCGTAAAGGATTTCAAGCTGGCACAGCACGCGCAAGCCCTTGGGCGAGCCGTCCGCTTGCGCGGCGGCAAACAAGGCATCGACATCATCCTCGCTCATAATTTTAGGCAGCGGCCGGCCTTGTTTCGGGCCGCGTAAATTCATCGCGGGATTGTCCGGGCGCACGTCTTCAATCTGTAAGAATTTATAAAACTGCTTAATTGCTGACAGCTTGCGCGCCGCAGTCGATGCAGCGAGGCCCGACGCCGCGAAGCGGCTGAGCACGGTCTCTATAGCGGGCGTTTTCGCCGTGGTGGCCTTGCCGCGCATCATGGCGGATACATCGGTGAGATCGCGGCGATAGGCGGCCAGCGTATTGGCGGACGCCGCGCGCTCTGCGCTCATCATTTCTAAAAAAGCATCAATGGCGGCGCCGTCGCGCATTACGCCCCGGTCAGAAAATCTTCGGCGGCCAGCCGTCCGGCAAAGCTTTGCAGATTGGCCATTTGCAGCGCCGACAGGACAGCCGCCAGACTGTCGGCCCGCAGAGCAGACGGCCCGCCTTTGCCGATAATCACAGCCGCCCGCAGCGCCGTTTCTGCCTGAGCGCCCCGCGCCGCCGCATCGCGCAGTGCCAGTAAAGCGCCCGGACGCGCCGCGCGGCCCGGCAAAACGCCGGTATAGTCATCAAGCACAATCAAGGCTTCATCAGACAGGCGCGCGCCAAGGCCGGCCGCTAAAAACGCATCGCGCACAGCGCGGGTTTTCACGCGGCCCTGCCCGCCGAGCCGGCCTGTCATATCATCTCCGAGCCGGCCGAGCATAAATCCGTTACCCAGCGCGTCAGACGCCAGCGCCAGTCGCGCCTTCATCGGGTCATCCTCATCCAGCCCGTCATAAAGACCGCGCAGCGCGCCCAAATCGGACTCCATCACCGCCAGCTTGGCAAAGGTCGGGACATGGCCCTGCCCGCGCAAATAGCCGGGAACGGCGGCCAGCGGCTGTTTTAAAAGCCGAGAAAACGGGCCCAGAACGCCATTGGCATCAGCGCGGCGCAGCAATTCTCCGGCGGCGCGCGCATTGACTTGCGCATCGGTTCCGGTGGTGACAACGCCGTAAAGTTGCCCCCAGCTTTGCGGCGTATCGCTTGTAAGCGCCTGCTCAAAATCGAAAAAGCCGCCGGCAATGTCCTCATCACCGGTTTTCGTCAGGGTCAGCAATGACAATCGTTTGCCCAGCTCTTCGCTTCGTAAATCCGGCGCATCAGCAATCAGGGCCGCTAAGGCCTGATCGGCGGCGTCGCCCTTTTCGATGCGTCCGATACCCGCCATTTCGCCCATGGCGTTAATTAACGGGTCTTGGCTGCTTTCGGGGAATTTGGCCTTATTAAATCCGCTGATAACATCAAAGGCGGCGTAAAAGTCTGCATCTTCATGGCCGGAGCGGCGCAGCAAGTCCACAGTCAGCTCTGCCGCCGGCACTTCTTTGCGAGTCACATGGCAAAAGGCGCGCAGCTTCGCCCAATACGGCTCACCGCGGGCTTCATTAATACTGTCGGCAATGGTGCAGGCCGCGGGCACGTCGCGGCCGGCCAGGGCTTTATCCGCCGCGACTTGCTGTCCTTGGGCGCTGCCGGCCTGTTGCGGCTGCCGGCCTAAAATCTGATCGACCTCATCAGCACGGCCAAGCTTGACCAAAGCGCCCAAGCGCGCCGCCATATAGGCGCGGTCTTCGCTTGCGCCGGCCGGCGGCGTGCCGCCCGTCAGCAGCACAAGCGCAACCATATCCGTGGTTACGCTTGATTTAGACGCGGTCGGCGCTGCTGCGATTAAAGACTTTGCCACCGCGCCGGATGTCATAGTCCAGAGCGCCGGGCCGAAGCCTGTATCCAGCCCCGGCACGCCGGCATCAAAACTGCGCGCATCGCCAAGCTGCTGCACGGCAATATCTTCATTATATTGGTCATAGCTCTGCGCGCCGGCGAGCGGCGTCAGGCACAAAAAAGAGGACAGTAAAAGCGCGCGCATCATAAGCTATTTCTCAAATGTA
>CALLVD010000055.1 GCA_938010385.1 uncultured Robiginitomaculum sp. | reverse complement strand
GCGTCGTTTAAAACGGATATCCCTAAGCGCGCGTCTGCGACCGGTCTGCCGGCCGAGCTTTACTTATCCTATGATGTGCAATTTGCGCCCGGTTTTGACTTTGTCAAAGGCGGAAAACTGCCGGGACTGTGCGGCTATAATGTCGACAAGAAATCGCGCGAGGGCTGCAATACCGGCGGCGGGTTTCCCGACGGCTATGACGGCTGGAGCGCGCGGGGCATGTGGCGCGCCGGCGGGGCTTTGGAAAACTATGTCTATAATGCGTCGCAAAAAAAGTTCTACGGTGACAGCGAGCGCTGGGGCGTCAGCGCCGAGCCCGGACGGTGGCACGCTGTACAGCACCGCGTCGTGATGAACACGCCGGGCCAAAAAGACGGAATTTTAGAGGCGTGGATGGACGGCCAAAAAGTTCTGTCTCTGACCGGTGTCGAATATCGCAAAACAAATCGCATCGGCGTGAACCTGTTTTACTTCAGCACGTTTTTCGGCGGCAATACGCCAAGCTGGGCTCCGGCAACGGACCAAACGATCCGCTATGATAATTTCGTCATTTCAAAACAAAAAATCGCGGATGCGCCGCGGCCGTGAACCGGCGCGCCGGCCTTGAAAAAATAACTGGCAATTCAGCCGCCCGCCGGTAGAAACACCGGTCTATGACCCAGCGTATTACAGACACTTTCGCCCGGCTTTCTGCCGCCAATCAATCCGGCTTTGTGGCCTATATTATGGGCGGGGATCCGGACCGTGAGGTTTCGCAGCGCGTGCTGAACGCGCTTCCTGAAAACGGCGTGGATATTATCGAGCTTGGCATGCCGTTCACGGATCCGGCCGCCGACGGTCCGGTGATTGAAGACGCCGGGCTACGCAGCCTGAAAGGCGGCATGACTCTGGCCGGCATTTTGGACATGGCGGCGGCATTTCGCAAAACCAATTCTGACACGCCGCTCATTATTATGGGCTATTGTAATCCTGTGCATCACATGGGCTATGAGGCGTTCGCCAAAGCCGCCAAAGCGGCCGGCGTGGACGGGGCGATTATTGTTGATTTGCCGCCGGAAGAAGACAGCGGGCTGCGCGCGGCATTTGAAACTCATGATTTGGCGCTGATCCGCTTGGCCACGCCGACCACGGATGATGCGCGCCTGCCGCGTGTTGTGGCCGGCACAAAGGGCTTTGTTTATTACGTGTCCGTGGCCGGCATTACCGGCAAAAATCTCGGCGAGCAGGCGAGCGTCAAAGACGCGGTGGCGCGCATTCGCAAAGCTTCCGGCCTGCCTGTCGTGGTTGGCTTTGGCGTCAAAACGCCTGAGCAAAGCGCAAGCGTGGCCAAAGACGCGGACGCCGTCGTCGTCGGCAGCGCAATTGTCAAAGCCTTGCACGAAGAGGGCGAGGCGGCCGCTTTGTCTCTGGTCAAAACTTTGGCCGGCGCGGCCCACAGCGCCTAGCCTATTATCCCGTGATCCAAGATAATCCGCAGGCCTTGGGCAGGGTCCGGTCTATATTATCTGCGGCTGACGCCCCGCCGGCCGAAGCCAATCTGGCCTTGACCGGGGACAAACAGTTTTTGTTTTCCGGCACCGGGAAATCCTTCATCATGTACGGCGTCAAAGGCCGCCATATGATCGCCATGGGCCTGCCGGTCGGCTTGGCGGCAGAGCGCAAACCGCTGATTGCCGCATTTCGTGAACTGGCCAAAACCAAACGCATGCAGGCCAGCTTTTACGCCGCCCGCGCCGACGGATTGACCGATTTGCTCGATGCGCGATTTGCGGTTCAAAAGATTGGCGAACTGGCACTGGTCGATATTGAAAACTATGATCTGGCCGGCGGTAAGAAAGCGCAGCAGCGCCAAGCCCGCAATCGCGCTTTGCGCGCCGGCTGCACGTTTGAAATTCTCACCGCGCCGATTGACGCACAAACGATGAGCGCGCTCAAATCCGTCTCTGACGAATGGCTGCGGGTGAATGAGCGCCGCGAAAGAGGGTTTTCATTGGGCCGGTTTGACCCTGATGTCATCAGCCGCGCGCCGGTGGCGATAGTGCGTATGAACAGTGATATTGTCGCCTTCGCCAATCTTTGGGAAACGTGTGACAGGTCCGAAATCGCCGTCGATGTGATGCGTTACCGCGAAACGGGCCTGACCGGGGTGATGGATTATTTGTTTGTTGAGATTATGCTGTGGGCCGGCGCGCAGGGCTACCGCCGGTTTAATATGGGCATGGCCCCTTTGGCGGGTTTGGAAGCGCAGCGCTTTACCCCGGTGCTCTCGCGGCTCGGCACGCTGATGTTTAATCACGGCGGCCGGTTTTATGACTTTAAGGGCTTGCGCAGGTTTAAGAAAAAGTTCGGCCCCGTCTGGGAGCCGGTCTATATCGCTGCGCCCCGGCGCATGGCTATCCCCAAAGTGCTCGGTCATCTGGCTCTGCTCCGCCGACAAAGCGGATCAGGCGCATAAATTGCTTTCGCGCTGCGGCCAACCGCGCTAAACACCGCCTATGAACTGGCTATCAAAACTCGCGCCGCCCGGCGTCAAATCAATCTTTACGAAAAAAGACACGCCCGACAATTTGTGGGTGAAATGTCCGAAATCCGGCGAGATGGTTTTTCACGCCGATTTAGTGGCCAATAAACACGTCACGCCCGCCGGCCATCATATGCGTATCGGCCCGGAGCTGCGCTTTTCCTACACCTTCGACGGCAAGTGGGAAGATATCGCCATGCCCGAAGTCGCGCGCGATCCGCTGAAATTTAAAGACGACAAGAAATATGTAGATCGCCTGAAAGCCGCCCGGTCCAAAACCGGCGCGCAAGATGCCATGTCCTGCGGCGTCGGCAAGATTGAAGGCGTCGAGACCGTCGTGCTTGTGCAAAACTTTGCCTTTATGGGCGGCTCGCTCGGCATGGCGGCCGGCGAAGGCTTTATCAAAGCGGCTGAGACCGCCATTGCCCGTAAATTGCCGCTGGTCGTGTTTACCGCCGCCGGCGGCGCGCGCATGCAGGAAGGCGCGCTCAGCCTGATGCAAATGCCGCGCTCGACGATTGCCGTGCAAATGCTGCGCGAAGAAAAACTGCCTTATATCGTAGTCCTGACCGACCCGACCACAGGCGGCGTTACCGCCAGCTACGCTATGCTTGGCGATGTGCATCTGGCCGAGCCGGAAGCCCTGATTTGCTTTGCCGGTCCCCGCGTGATCGAGCAGACCATTCGCGAGAAATTGCCCGAAGGCTTTCAGCGCAGTGAATATTTGCAGGCCAAAGGCATGGTGGACAAAGTGGTTTCGCGCGGCGATATGCGCGGGGCGCTGTCGCAAATCCTGTCTGTTTTAATGCAGGAAAAACCGGTCGCGCGGCCTTACGCCAAAACCCAGCCGGCCGCTTAAATGCGTTCGGCTGTTGAGCAGGCGCTTGAGCGCCTGACCCGCCTGCATCCGCGAAAAATTGATTTGTCTTTGGACCGGCTTTTGACTGTCTTGGACGCGCTTGGCAATCCGCAGGAAAAATTGCCGCCGGCCGTGCATGTGGCCGGCACAAACGGCAAGGGCTCGACCGTGGCCATGCTGCGCGCTATGGCCGGCGCGCAAGGCTTGCGTGCCCATGTCTATACCTCACCGCACTTAGTCCGGTTTAATGAACGCATTACGCTTGCAGGCGAAGAGATCAGCGATGATTATCTGGCCGACGTTTTGGAGCGCGTTATCATTGCTAACGGCGATGCGCCGCTGACGTTTTTTGAGGCCACAACGGCGGCCATGTTTCTCGCCTTCAGCGAGGTCCCCGCCGATTTAGCGATTATCGAAGTCGGGCTGGGCGGGCGCTTTGATGCGACCAATGTGTTTACGCCGGCCGTTTGCGTCATCACGCCGATTGATTATGACCACGCCGAGTTTTTAGGCCGGGACCTGGCCGGCATTGCCCGCGAGAAAGCCGGCATTATGAAGCGCCACACGCCGGTGATTGTCGGCCGGCAAAGCGAGCTGGTCGGCGCGGTGCTGCGGGCTGAATCGCAAAAACACGGCAGCCCGATGCAGGTTTGGGGCGAGGACTTTCGCGCCTATAGCCAGCAAGGAAAGCTGATTTTTGAAACAGATACGCAGCTCGCCGACCTGCCCCTGCCGGCGCTGAAAGGGGCACATCAAATTGAAAACGCCGGCACGGCTATTGCGGCGGCCAAGGCCATGCTGATGTCGGACAAAGCCATTGCGCAAGGCTTGCAGGCGGCGGTTTGGCCCGCGCGCATGCAAGCCCTGACGGCCGGGCCGCTGGCGGATATGACGGCAGAGGCCGGGGCGGAGCTGTGGCTGGACGGCGGCCATAATAAACAGGCCGGCGGCGCGGTCGCGGCCGTTATGGCGGATCTGGAGGCCAAGGATCCGCGCCCGCTCATATTGGTTATGGGCATATTGGCCAATAAAGATGCGGGCGGATTTTTGGATGCGTTTGAAGGTCTGGCAGCCTGCCTGATTGCGGTGGACATTGACGGCCACGCCGCGCTCGCGCCTGAGACTTTGTGCGAACTGGCGGCGGCGCGGGGGATGCTGACGCAAATCTCGGGCAATCTGACAGACGCGGTTCAGCGCGCGATAAATACCGGAGAGGCGCTGTCTCGCGAAAACGCGGCAGAGCCGATAACCCCGCCGCGCATTTTAATTTGCGGTTCGCTCTATCTCGCCGGCCAAGTGCTGGCAATGTAGCCGCGAAATTTACGTATTTTCAGCGACCCATTCGGACAGCTTGGATTTGCTCATCGGGCCGACGCGCGTGGCGACGACTTCGCCGCCTTTAAAAATCATCATGGTCGGTACGCCGCGAATATGGAATTTAGACGGCGTTTCCGGGCTGTCTTCAATATTCATCTTGCCGACTTTCACGCTGTCACCCAGCTCATCGGACAGCTCTTCAAGGGCCGGGGCGAGACGCTTACACGGTCCGCACCATTCTGCCCAAAAGTCCAAAAGGACAGGCGTTTCAGAGTTGATAACATCAGCGTTAAAGGAATCGTCGGTAATTTTAACTGTCGGCATTTCGGGTCTCCCGGTAAAAATTTTCTACTTCACAGGTAAGAAGCCGCGCCGTCGGCGTCAAGTGACCGCGGCGCGTAAATCAAAGGCGTCCAAAAGGCCGGCCGGCAATTCCATAAGGCGCGGCGCATCGGTCCACAGCAGAGCGCAGCGCACCTCTTTTTTCGGATAAATGTCCTGCGCCAGCGCCCGGTAAGCGGCCATTTGCGCGATATAGACCGGCGCGACATCTTCGGGCTCGCGCGGGGGCGGACGGTTGGATTTATAATCAATAATCCAGACGGTTTTCTCGCTGACCGCCAGCCGGTCAATTTGCGCGTTTAAATACACGTCTTTGGGCAGGCCGGACGCGCCGCCGGCCAGAGACACTTCGGCGCGGGAGCCCGGCGCAAAAATATCCGCAAAGGCCGGGTTATCTAAAACGCTGAACACTTCTTCGAAAATGCGCTCTGCCATTTTAGGCTCAAGCGTTTGATGGGCGCCGAGATATTTACGGGCCACATCAGCGCGCCGCGCCGGCGCAACATCCGGCAAAATTTCCAGCAATTTATGAATGGCCACGCCCCGCGCCAACGGATTGGGCCCGGCGGCCGGATTTATCGTCTGCGTCGGAGAAGCCATAGGCGGCGCTGTCTTGGCCGGGCCGGCCAGGCTGTGAGACGGGGTAACGTATCGCCGCCCCGCGCCGGCCGCCGGGGCCGGGGTGAGCGCCCAGTCCGGTAATTGCGCGCTGTCTTGCGCGTCTTTTACGGCTGCCGCGCCGGTCTCGCTCTGCCCAAAGACCTGCATCGGCTCGTCAAAATCCAAAAGGGGGTGCTTGCGCGCCTTATCGCCCGGCTGCTTAAAGGCGCGGCTTGCCCAATCATACCAGCAGCCGTCTTTAAGCTTGGACCCGGCCTTGCCGTTTTGAAAGCCGCAAATAATCAGCCGGGATTCCGCGCGGGTCAGGGCGACATAAAGCCGGCGCAAATATTCCTGAGATTCTTTGGCCAGCGCCTCATCGCGAAGGGCTTGCAGAGCCTGCGGCGTTTCTTTGGCGGGCGGGCGAACCGCAAACGCGCCGCCGCCGACCGGGTCGAGCTCAAAGCCGGCTTTCAAATCTGATTTTTGCGTGGTGTCCGGCAAAATGACCACCGGAGATTCCAGCCCCTTTGCGCCGTGAACGGTCATCACGCGCACTTCTTGCGTGC
Organism: uncultured Robiginitomaculum sp.; assembly: GCA_938010385.1. Classification (GTDB taxonomy): domain Bacteria; phylum Pseudomonadota; class Alphaproteobacteria; order Caulobacterales; family Maricaulaceae; genus Robiginitomaculum. The sequence continues at coordinate 1,207 of CALLVD010000055.1, read as the reverse complement.
GGGCGTCCGGCTCCCGCTTCACCTCGGATCCGTCGCCGTCCATATCGCGCAAAAATTTATCCAGTGCCGGCGGGCCGGCGCGTTGATGGGCCAGCGCTTTATTTAAAAATGCATCAATCGGATCAGCGGCCTCAATCCCCAGACGGCTGTAAAGCCGCTTTAAAATCGAATCCGGCGACGGGCCCGTCTCTGATCCCATCAGGGTGGAGAGCGTGCGGGCATAAAACTCATAAGGGGCCAGGCCGGGCGCAAATGCCAAAATTTTGCGCAGCGTGCCGCGGGCCTCCATTAAATGCGCGGGAATAGAAATTGTGTTCAGCTGCTCCCACAACGTTTTGCGGCCGCGATTGGTCGTCAGGTAAATCAGGTCGTCATCGCTCAGCCCGAACATGGGAGATTTCAAAACCTCCGCCAGTGATAAATCATCAGCCGGCAAGACAATAAATTTGCCCAGTGACATTAAATCCTGAACCCCGATATTCGACGTCAGTTGCAACCGGTCCGCGCCGGCCACGGCCACGCCGATTGTTTTCAAATTACGGATGACGGCGTCAAAGAATCCGGTGCGCTTTTGCACTAAAATCATAATGTCGCCGGCTTGCACAGGGCGGAGTTTTTTATCCTCGCGGTCATAGACTTGCTCGCCGTTATCAATCATGTCTTTGACGTAGCGGGCAATTTTCTCGGCCAAAGCTTCGCGGCTTGACGCGGACGACAGCGCGTCCGGCGGGGTGGCGTCCCAAGCAGTTTCGCCGGCGTCTTTAATCGGTGCCTTGGTCAGAGGCCAAAGCTCGACCCGGCCGGCATCGGTGCGCATGGCGCTGTGCACCGCAATGTTTCCGGCGGGCGGCTCGCTGAAAATATGCTCGCCGGCGCCGCAATCATTAAACACCGTATCGACAAAATCCAAAACTTGCGGCGCGCTGCGAAACGACATGTCCAGCGAGATGCTGCGCGCTTTGGCATCGACTAAAGTTTGCTCGCGAAACCGGTCAATGAACAGCTTTGGCTCTGCGCCCTGAAATCCGTAAATGGATTGCTTTTCATCGCCCACCGCAAACTTTGTGCGCGTGCTCTCTTCCAAGGCCAAGAACTCGGCTGAGATCGCGTCAATAATATCCCATTGCAGCGGGCCGGTGTCCTGCGCCTCGTCAATCAGAACATGGTCAACGCCGCCATCCAGCTTATACCGCACCCAATCGCGGGC
>CALLVD010000054.1 GCA_938010385.1 uncultured Robiginitomaculum sp. | reverse complement strand
AACGGTGACTTCAATGGTGTCTGAAAACGGTTCTCCGAATTCTGTATCAAAGGTTACGGTCAAATTATATGTACCGACAGGAGCTGAATTGATTGTGAGCGTAGCGTTGACGGGCGAGCGTGTGTCAACACCGAAAAACTGACTGCCTGTGCCCGAGACCTGAGCCGTATAGGCAAGGGCATTGGGGTTTACGATGTTTAACACGTTTCCTATGGCTCCGGTGTCTACATTTATGCTGTCCGCGACAAATTCAATATCCGTAAAGGGCGGGATAATATTACCCTCAATATCAAGCCGCGTTCCGGGCACAAGCACATTCAAAACCGATTCACGCTCCGCTAAGTCCTCTACGGCGCCTGTAAAGGCATTGGACACAGCTGTATTTCGGTCCGCGACACGCCGCGCAGCTGCAAAAATTTCGCGCAAAGTGATATTACCGGGCGCCGCGGCGAAGCCTTCATTTGCGACCGGGCCGTCCAGCGTAATGAAGCTGCCCTGCGCAAGGCCGTAAAGGCTTTCAAAGTCTAAAGTCCCAAGGGCTAAGCCTTCTTCGATAGCGGCTTGCAGATAACCGGAGGCCAGTAAAGCGGCTTTAATCGCATCACTGTTGCCGGCAGAAATCGTTGTTGTCGTGTCGACGAAAGGCAACTTGCTGAAGTCTTGGTCATCAAACCCGAAAACATTGGCAATAAAGGACCGGGCCGGCGCCAGGTCCGAGGCTTGCAAATTATACTCTGCATCTTCGGAAAAACCGCCGCTTCTGGCAATTTCCAGTCCTGCCATTTTGACAAATTGCAAATTCGTCAGCGTATTGACATTAATCGTCTCGCTCGTGCCGGCCGCCGGGGGTAGAAACGGAGCCACTAAAAAGCTGTCAGGTGCCTCTACAACGAATGTGTCGCCAAAATTTACGCCCGGCCCGCATTCGACCAATGAGTCACAGACCATCGTTGCACCGTCAAGCGTAACCGCGACCACTAATATCTCAGCCCCGGCGGGAGGCGTGAAGGTCAGAGAATAATTTCCGTTCGCATCTGTACGCCCTGTCGCAACCGGCGTTTCTTCATTCGTGCCTGTAAAGACAGAGACGACCGCATTGCTTAGCAGCCCTTTGGACGCTGTGCCGGAAATCGTGGTCTGCGATGTTCCGCCTCCGCCGCCTGTTGCGCCGCCTGTGCTGCCGCCGGATCCGCCTGACCCGGTCGATCCGCCACCACCACCGCCGCATGCTGTCAGCGCCGCAAAGCTAAGTCCTGCGAGCAGGCCAATAAGGGGTTTTGCAGTTTTGGATAATGCAGACATGAAGGGTCCCATCGATTTATGTGAATTAATTTTGCGCCACGTTGTATTTCATGATTTCAGTAACAAGCTTTTTTAGCCTTGTCTAATTGAGCTTTGTCTAATCGGCGCAAACTTTACGCCTGACGCAGTCACGCCGGCTCCCGGCGAAGGGTTTGTTACTGACAATCCCAACCGAAATCGCCGCAAAGTTTGACCCAAGAGACTTTTGAAGGCGCGCCCTATGCTGACGCGCGGGTCGCAGTATTCGCCGGACAGCGCTGAACTTCTCGCGCCGCCGCCCGTATCTACTGTATGAAAACACGCAAATTTCCTGATGATTTTATCCCCGCCGCGCCCCGCATTGACGCGGGCCGGCTTACCACATCCGAAATTGTCGCCATGGCGTGGGATGATGATACGAGTTTCGACGATATTCTCGCCCAATCGGGCCTGTCAGAGCCCGAGGTCATCCGCATCATGCGCGGCCACATGCAACCGAGCAGCTTTCGCATGTGGCGTAAAAGGGTATCGGGGCGGGCGAGCAAGCATCGGGCGAAGCTGTAAAGACGCTGTCAACGCAGCCAAAGGTTTTAAGAGCTATACGTTATAATAAAGTTGGCGGTAGTATTGGTATAAGAAGCCGATTCGAGTAACGTACAGAATGGCCCGCGCATTAATTGATCCGCAGAATTCTTTCCTTCGCAACACTATCGGTATGATTTTATTTATACCCATCGTAATCGTTACAACAGTTATCGCGCTTCCGTTTGCGATATTTTCAAAACCGTCAAAATTAACCGCCTCTGAGGTAGTGGAATATTTAAGCGAATTCATTAATGACAAAGGTGGGCAATGGGATTGGGATAATTTTATATCCGTGGAAATCGCTGACCCCGCTCTCGAGTCAATTCGAGCAAGGGCGGCCATGGTGGAGCTTCCTCTTAATAACGAGGGTCGGAAAGTATTGAGGCAGTTACTGTCAGAAGCTGAAAGTATTGCGTTAAAGCCGCATTAAAATAGCAAATCTCTCTGTAAACTTTGTCCGGATATAATTTAAAAATACCCTCAATTATAAATTTACAACCGCCCCTAAACACCAAACCCGCAAATAGCTCGCCAAACCTTGCTCCGGATTGTCCGCCATGCGCGCGTCATCCATGTTAGCGATAAACCTCGCCAGCGGGATTGTTTCGCGGGTTATGTGCGCGTCGATGACGGCCCAGAACTCCGGCTCGAGGGCGATGGAGGTTTGGTGGCCGTAGAGGGAGACGGAGCGTTTTTTCATTCCGAGCTGTCGCCACCGTCATCGAGTTTATGCCCGTCAAAGTGACGGGCGAGTTTTGATTTTTCCGACTCGTCTTTTAATTTTTCCGCCTTGGTACGGCCGAATTTTGCGCGGTTTTGCTCTGCGCGCTTCTCTTTATTAGCGCGCGTGACTGACTTTTTCGCCTTGCGGAAGTTTATAATATTATCAGTCACTTGGACCTGCTTTCTTAGCGCGGCTTAATCATCAATTCCGGGCGAACGACTTTGTCAAATTCTTTTTCAGTCACAAAGCCGAGGCGGACCGCCTCTTCACGCAAAGTCGTGCCGTTTTTATGCGCCGTCTTGGCGACCTTAGTAGCATTGTCGTAGCCGATAGTCGGAGCCAGAGCCGTGACGAGCATAAGCGAGCGGGCCATTAAATCGGCGATGCGATCTTCATTGGCGGTGATACCGACAACGCATTTTTCCGTAAACGCTTTGGCGCTGTCAGACAAAAGGCGGATAGACTGGATCATGTTATAGACCATGACGGGCTTATAGACGTTCAGCTCGAAATGGCCTTGGCTGCCGGCGACGGTCATGGCGGTGTTATTGCCCATGACTTGGGTGCAGACCATGGTCAGCGCTTCGCACTGGGTCGGGTTGACTTTGCCGGGCATGATAGAGCTTCCGGGCTCATTTTCCGGCAAGCTAATCTCGCCCAGACCCGAGCGGGGGCCGGAGCCGAGAAAACGAATGTCATTGGCGATCTTGAAGAGGCTCGCCGCGACGGTATTGAGCGCGCCGTGGGCAGACACGAATGCATCGTGCGCGGCAAGGGCTTCAAACTTATTCGGCGCGGTTTTGAACGGCAATTTGGTGTAGGTCGCGACTTCGGACGCGAAGGCTTTGGCAAAGCCCGGCTTGGCGTTCAGGCCGGTGCCGACGGCAGTGCCGCCTTGGGCGAGGGGATAGAGCTCTTTCAGGCCCCGCTCGACCCGCTTAATGCCGTTATCGAGCTGCGCCACATAGCCGGAAAATTCTTGACCCAGCGTGACCGGCGTCGCGTCTTGGGTATGGGTGCGGCCTATCTTGATGATTTTCTTAAACTCTTGGGACTTATCATTCAGCCCGTTGCGCAGCATTTGCAGCGCCGGGAGCAGGCGATGGTGAATTTCCTCTGCCGCCGCAATGTGCATGGCGGTGGGGAAAGTGTCATTGGAAGATTGGCTGCGGTTAACGTGGTCATTGGGATGAACCGGGTCTTTGCTGCCAATCTCCCCGCCCATAATTTCAATGGCGCGGTTAGAGATAACCTCATTGGAATTCATATTCGATTGCGTGCCGGACCCGGTCTGCCAGATGGACAGCGGGAAATGGTCGTTCAGCTTTCCTTCGGCCACTTCGGACGCGGCTTTCACAATCGCTTTACAGCGCTTGGCATCCAGATTATCGAGGGATTTATTGGCCAGCGCCGCGCTGCGTTTCACAATTCCGAGCGCGCGAATAACGCTGTCTGGCATGACTTCCACACCGATCGGGAAATTAATCAGGCTGCGCGCCGTCTGCGCCCCGTAATATTTATCAGCAGGCACTTTAAGCGGCCCGAAGCTGTCTGTTTCAATGCGGTGTTCAGTCATGAGATTCTCGATCTGTTTTGTATTTAAGCAGGTAAATATAGAGAGCTGTTAAAATGGCAAGGATGATGAGTCCCGGGGAGGGGTCCGGTTCGGGCTGCAAAAGTCCAATCAGAATTGCCATAATAGATGCAAATCCAAAAACCACTCCAAAGAGACTGATTATATATCCCTCAAAATTTATCGGACGAATAATCAGGGTGTCCCGTTTTTCAAAATAAAATTTCGTGGCTTCACTGTTCGTTGAACTCAAGTTTGTCCATTCTGTGAAGCGCGGTATTGTGACAGCGGCCATTACAGTTACAAAAATCGCGATAGCAATGCCTTTAGTGCGCCATGATTCAATATCAATATCAAAGGGAAGTTTGTTCTCTTCTGTTAACAACAAAGGAAGTAAACCTATCGCCCAAACTAAAACGATAGCCCAACTTACAGCTTTTGCTGTTTTTGTGACGGGACGTATATCGGCAGAGACCTGCAAAAAACTTTTGGTGTAAGAACCCTTGAAATGATTTTTGTGAGACATTCGAGAGGTTCAGTCTTTCATCTTCGCGACCGGCTATGCCTATTTCTTGCGAAAGCTGTCGAGGCTGACGACTTTGTCGCCGGCGTCTTCGGCCGTTTTCTCGCCGACCTTATCGGCAGATTTGCTCGGCGCGGGCTTCTTGGCGCTTGCCGGAGCGTGCTTGGCGGCCGGCTTGGCTTCGGGCGTTTTCGGCGCAATTTGCGCGAGGACGGGCGGGGCGTCCTGCATGGCCTCCGGCGGATCAAATTGCAGCGCAAAGCCGACGCTCGGATCATGGAAACGGGTTACGGCCGTGTAGGGCACGGACAGGAATTTCGGTACGCCGGAGAATTTCAGAGTGACTTCAAACGACTCATCGCCGGCCTTTAAGTCCCAATATTGATGCTCCAGAACGATGGTGATTTCGTCGGTATATTTTTTGGCCAGGCTCTCATCAATATCAACGCCCGGAAACCGGGTCAGGAATGTGATGTAAAAATGATGCGCGCCGGGCAGCCCGTCTTCACGAATGACGCGGCGTATGGCATCGCGTACAACCCCGCGAAGGGCGAGTTGGGTCATTTGGTCGTAATTCATCAAATCTTGGCTCATAAGCGTAAAGTAGCGGACGCGGCGCAGGGGTCAATGGGAGACTCGGCTGCCGGTGTGGAAAATTACCGCTTCGCGTCTCGGGGGAATAGGGGAGCAGCGCAAATGCCGCTTAGTGCATCCTGCCCCGCGTGCTAACCGTAGTCACACCATGACCCAATCCGCCGAGTTTTTCATCCCGCCCCATGCTGCACCTCTGAAAGGGACGGAGAATTTTTTCTATGCGACGTGGAAGTTTATGCGCAACCCGCTCGAAGGGTTTGGGCCGCTGGCTTATTCGCAACCCATAACGAGCGTAAAGACGTTCGGCGTGCAAATGCATGTGGTGACAGGGCCGGAAGGGATACAGGAGGTGCTGAACAAGCATTATAAGCATTTCACTAAAACCCCGATTGATGCGCGCATCCTTGGGCCGGCGACGAAAGAGGGGCTGCTCTCTGTGCACGGCGATCAATGGAAACGGCAACGGCGCGCCGTCGCGCCTATGTTTGCCCATCGCCATATGGCGGATTTGTCGCCGATGATAAATTCGGTTATCCGCGATTTTAAAACCAAGCTGGATCGGCAGCCCAAGGCTGAGCTGAACTTGGCCATGGCCGATTTGACCTTTGACGTCTTGGCCAAGGCGCTGCTGGGCGATCCGCAGGGGCTGGACCGTGACGCGCTGAAAAGAGCGACGCGGCGGGTCGTAACGTCGTCCGGGACTCTGCGCCCCGATGATATGATACCCTTGCCGCGCGGGACGCCGCGGCCAATCTCACCGCAAGGCTATATGGCGCTGCGTAAGCTGAAATCGGCGGCGGACACATTACTGCGCCGCCGGCGCGGCAAACCGGGCGACGATTTGGTCGGCTTGCTGATTGGCGCCAAAGATCCGAAGACAGGCGAGGGCCTGACCCTGCGCGAGCAGCGCGATAACCTTATCGGCTTTTTTATCGCAGGGCACGAAACGACGGCCCTGACCCTGACCTGGGCGTTGTATCTGATTGGGCGGGATCGAAAAACGCAGGCGCGCATATTGGAAGAAATTAACAGCGTCAAACCCGAAGGCGATTTTTCGTTTGAGGATGTGGCCAAGCTGCCTTTTACGCGCGCCGTGATTGACGAAACCATGCGGCTGTTTCCGCCCGCGCCAATCTTTAACCGCGAATGCCAAAGCCCTTGTGAGGTGTTGGGGCGGCAGATGAGCAAAGGCGATATTGTCCTGCTCGTGCCTTATGTCATGCACCGGCGCGATGCCTATTGGGATAATCCGATGGCGTTTGATCCGGATAGATTTATGCGCGCGCAGGAGCTGCGCAGTAAAGGCAGCCCGTTTTTGCCATTCGGAGCCGGGCCGCGTATTTGCGTGGGCGCAGCCTTTGCCTTGATGGAAGCCGTCATGGCGCTGGCGAGCCTCGTGCGCGATTACGATGTGATCGTCGCTGATGACGTGTTTCCGCGTCCGCTGATGACAGTAACCTTGCGGCCGGAAGGCGGTATTGCTGCGCGGTTTGTTCGCCGCTAGCCCAGGCCCGAAAACAGGGCGCGCTGCAACATGGTCAGGCCCTTGGGCGAGGTGAACTTCACGCTGTCCCCGGACGGGCGGATAGTAAATTCTGCCGCCGCTCCGGCGCCGTAAGCGCGCTCCAAGACGGTATCGACTTTGACGAGTTTTGCGTTAGCTTTATTGCGCGTAAATGTCAGGTCGATATAGCCGTTATGCATGGCGTTATAATAGCGAACATCCGGATTGCTCTGCGTGACCAGCATGGAATAATCCGGTGTATCATCGCCGAAATAGGAATAAAGCGTCGGTGAGGTGACGGACGTTGTGCCCAGTTCCACCCCGATTTTTGTACCGCCGTCATCGGTTAAATCATTGACCCAAAACTCATGGGCATCCCCGGTCACGACAACAATATCGGTCAGGCCTGCCGCTTTCAGCCGGCCGTAAAACTGCTCGCGCGCCCACGGATAGCCGTCCCAACTGTCGGGATAAATCGGCAAGCCGTAAGCGGAGTTTTTGACGAAATCCCGAACCGCCGGCCAATCTTTTTCCATGGCCAGTATGTTTTCTTCTTTAACATGGGGCGTTAAATCAGCGGTTTGAAGCCGGCCTAACACAACCTGATTTCCCATCAGGCGCCAGGGCTGGCCCGCGGCTTTGGATTTGGAAAACTCATCGACAATAAAATTCGTTTGCGCCGCGTCCATCATCAGGCGATCCGGCGCGTAAAGAACGTCGGTGCGGAATTTTTCCGCGTCTTCAGGGCCGTTCATATCCTTGGTATAATTGTCAATATTGATTGGCTCGGCGCGGGCGGAAAGGCGCGTTTCCACAGTCACCAGCGTCAGTAAATCCCCGAAACTATAGGATTTATACATGTCCTCAAGATTGCCGGTCGTATTACGAACAGGCATCCATTCATAATAAGCGCGCAGGGCGGCGGCCTTGCGATCGGCCCAACTTCCTTCGCCTTCATTATGGTTTTGCGCCCCGCCGGTCCAGCTGTCATTGGCGGTTTCGTGGTCGTCCCAAATCGGCAGCAGCGCATGGGCGGCGGTCATAGCCTGCAGGTTAGGGTCTGTGCGATACTGGGCGTGGCGCGTGCGATAATCCGCCAGCGAAAGCAGCTCTGTGGCCGGCTCATGAGCGCGGCCGATGGCTTTGCCCGCGCTTCCGCCCCAACCGCCGTGACCGTATTCGTAGAAATAATCACCGAGATGCAAGACGGCATCAAAGCTGTCGTCGCGGGCAATATGGTCATAGACGTTGAAAAAGCCCGCTTCCCAATTCGTGCAAGAGACTACGGCGAAGCGAACGGTATTTGTTGCGGTTTCCGGCAAAGTTTTCAGGCGCCCGGCTTGGGATAGAGTTTCATCTGATTTAAAACGGTAATAATAAAGGCACCCCGGCTTTAAATCCTTCACGTCAACTTTGACGGTCCAATCGTTCTCGGAGTAGGCGATGGCAGCGCCGGATGCGGCGGGGGCGTCAAAGTCTTCGTTCGTGCTGATTTCCCACTGAACAACGGCGCCGGCTTCGGCGGTCTTTCCACTCACCCGTGTCCAAATAATGGCAGAGTTGGCCGTCATATCGCCGGAGGCTACGCCGTGGGCAAAGGTTGAGGTTTCCTCGCTTTGACCGGAGTTAAATTGCTGCGGGGCGTCGACCCGCCCGCACGCGGCGAGCGGCAAAGCCGTCGATGCGGCGAGTAATTTTCTGCGTGAAAACTTTATCATAAACCCATCAATCAGAGTCCGGCTTGCTTTGCAAGAGCGCAAGCGAGACGGGCCGGCTGTGCAGATTTCGGGTGACAACCTTGACAGGATTCCATGCCATGGCGCGCAGTAAATTTAGGATTGTAACCTGCCTTTTTGCCTGTACATCGCGCCGGCTGTTGCGAAAGCGCGGCAGCCCGGCAAAGCCGTCGCGCATGCCGCGCGCTGTCGGCTGAAACCTGCCAGGACGAAACGCGCTCCATGTCAGCAGAGCAAGGTTTAGCCCTAAAAACGCAAGCCCCGTAAGCAGGGCTGCCGGCCACGGCGTATTTTTATACCAAGTCCAAATGCGGTTTCGCGTGCCGTGATAAACGGCGAAATCGCTGGCGCGGCCCGAAATGCCGCTGCTGACGTGATCGACTTTGGCGTCAGCGCTTTGGATGCAGATGCCGCCGTCCAGACGCATGCGATAAGCTAAATCGACGTCCTCGTGATAGCAAAAAAACCGCTCGTCAAATCCGCCAAGGCGAATGAATGTCTCGCGGTGATAAAGCGCTGCGGCAGCGCAGGGGCCGAAGACCTCGCAAGTCTCTATGGGCCTGTCGTCGATTTGGTGCCCGAATTTTGCCCGCCATGCCAGACCCGTCACATGATAACAATCGCCCGCGCCGTCATAAATGCCGGGCTCCAGCGCCATATATTGCAAGCTGCCGACCATGGTGACGTTGGGGCGCGCCGTTTCAGCCACCATGCATTCCAGCCAGTCAGGCCGGGCAAAGGCATCAGGGTTGAGCAGGGCGAGCCACTCCCCGCTCGCCTTGGCCGCGCCGACATTATTGCCCTTCGCGAAGCCCGTGTTTTCGCCGAGCTCCACGACGGTAAAGCGATTATCAAGGTCAGGGAGGGCCTTCAGCGACCCGTCCGTACTTGCGTTATCGACAATAAAGCACTCGAAATCCGTAAAGCTTTGCGCGGCCACAGAGGCGACGCTGCGGGCGAGCCATTCGCCGGCATTATAATTCAAAATAATGACCGATATTAACGGGATATATGGCTCCTATAAGCGAGTCTTATGTCCGGGCCGTTTGCCTGCAAGCTCGGGCGCAGATGTCGCAGCTATATACATCTGTTTGGCTGATTTACCATTGCCGCTGACATTTTTTCGTGAAAGCTTTCCCTATAACAAGAGGCTCCCCGCAGGGCGCGGTCTTATTTGGGGAAGCGTTTATGTTCCGACCTGTTGATGTCTTAGAGCCGCAATTCATTTCCCGAGGGCCAAAGGAAATTTGGCCGCAAATCTCGCCGCTCTACTCGGTCGATGAGGATGCGTATGTTGCGCAGCTCTTGCCCATGGCCACGCCCGGCCGCACGCAGCTCGAAGAAACCACAAAACTTGCCAAGCATTTAATCGAGCAAGTGCGCGGTCATGATGACGGCATTCACAAAATCGACGCGCTGCTGCTTGAATATTCACTGGATACCAAAGAGGGCGTTTTGCTTATGTGTCTGGCCGAAGCGCTTTTGCGCGTGCCTGATGCCGAGACTGCGGACGCGCTGATTGAAGACAAGATGGGCGGCGCCGATTGGGCGACGCATTTGGGGAGGTCAGAAAGCTTCTTTGCCAATGTCTCGACATGGGGCTTGATGCTGACCGGCAAGGTGGTCACGCTCGATAATGAAACGCCCGATGAGCCGGCCGGCATGATTGCCAAAATGATTGACCGCGTCTCAGAACCGGTCATTCGCGAAGCGATGAAGCAGGCCATGAAAATTATGGGCAAGCATTTTGTGCTGGGCCGTAATATCGGCGAAGCGCTGAAACGCTCTCGGCCCTACCGCGATAAAGGCGCATCGTTCTCGTTTGATATGCTCGGCGAAGCGGCGCTGACGGCGGAAGACGCAAGCAAATATTTTGGCGACTATGAGCGCGCGATCAAAGCCATTGGTAAAGACCGCTACGCCGGGCGGTCCAATCGCCCGACCTCGATTTCCATCAAACTGTCGGCCTTGCATCCGCGTTATGAAACCGCGCAAAAAGAGCGGGTCATGACGGAGCTTTTCAGCAATGTTTTATCACTGGCGAAAACCGCGCGCGATTTGGGCGTGGGCATTAACATCGACGCGGAAGAGGCAGACAGGCTTGAGCTGTCGTTGGAGCTTTTCGAAAAGCTTTACACTCATCCCTACATCACCGGTTGGGGCGAGTTCGGCGTCGTCGTGCAGGCCTATTCAAAGCGCGCCTTGCCGGCACTGGCCTGGCTGGCCGCCTTGGCAAAGCATCAAGGCGATTGCATTCCGGTGCGCCTTGTGAAGGGTGCCTATTGGGACGCTGAGATTAAAGAAAGCCAGCAGGGCGGGTATGAAGGCTATCCCGTGTATACCCGAAAAGAGACAACGGATATGGCCTATCTGGCCTGCGCAAAGTTTATGCTTTCCGAGCATTTGCGCGGCGTAATTTTCCCGCAATTTGCAACCCATAACGCCCACACTGTGGCGAGTGTGCGCGCCATGGCGACTCACAGCGATTACGAATTTCAACGTCTGAACGGTATGGGCGACGCGCTTTATGATGTCGTGCTGCGCGAATTTGACGTCAATGTCTGCGTCTACGCGCCGGTCGGCTCGCACAAAGACCTGCTGGCTTATCTGGTCCGCCGCCTGCTGGAGAACGGCGCAAACAGCAGTTTTGTTCACCGCTTAATCGATGATAAATGCCCGGCCGAAGATTTGACGCAACATCCGGTCGAGACGCTGAAATCCCGCGACGAATATCGCAATCCGTATATCGTAAAGCCGCTCGACATTTTTCCTAAACGTGAAAATTCCCGCGGCGTGAATTTAAACATCGCGTCGGAATATGAGCCGCTGGAAAAAGCCGTGCGCGCTTTTGATGACGTAAGGTGGACGGCGGGCGATACATCCCGGCCCGGCCGGCCAATTCACGCGCCTTTTGATCGCAATGAAATTATCGGCACGCTGCATGCTGCATCTGAAGCTCAGGTCAAAGCTGCATTGGACAGTATTTCAGGCGGGTTTAAGTCCTGGAGCGACACCGCTGTTGGCGAGCGCGCGGCCTGCCTTGGCAATCTCGCCAATCTGCTCGAAGACAACATGCCGGAACTGATTGCGCTGTGTCAGCGCGAAGCGGGCAAAACATGGCAGGACAGTATTGATGAAGTGCGCGAAGCGGTGGATTTTTGCCGCTATTACGCCGTGCAGGCTCCGGGGGATGAAAGCGGGCCAAAGCCCACCGCCGCGCCCGTCGCAGACGCTGCGCCGTCCGTTCCGGCACGCCAGCGCCACAAAGCCGGCCTGCAATCTTTGGCTCATACGGGGCGCGGCTCTCATCCCGTCACGCCGACAACGCTTTGGGCGGTGCCGGAGACCGGCGCAGCGCGCGCCAAGGGCGCGCCGCTGACTAAAGCGCGGGCGCGGGGCGTGTTTGTGTGCATTTCGCCTTGGAATTTCCCGCTGGCTATATTCCTCGGCCAAGTCGCCGCAGCGCTCGTGACCGGCAATACAGTTATCGCCAAACCGGCCGAGCAAACGAGCTTGATTGCGCAGGTCGCGGCGGATTTAATTTACAAATCCGGCGTGCCGAAAGACGCTTTTATCATGCTGCCGGGCGGCGGGGACGTCGGAGGCATGCTGACCTCTGATCCGCGTGTGGTCGGTGTGGCTTTCACCGGATCAAACCCGACAGCGCAGCGCATTAACCGCAGCCTTGCCGCGCGCGATTGCGACCCGGCTGTTCTGATTGCAGAAACCGGCGGGCAAAACGCCATGATTATCGACAGCACGTCCTTGCCGGAACAAGTGGTGCGCGACGTCGTGCGCAGCGCCTTTGCCTCGGCCGGACAGCGCTGCTCTGCCCTGCGCGTTTTGTATGTGCAGGACGATATCGCCAAACGGGTCGTGCCCCTGATTAAGGGCGCAATAAAAGAGCTGTCTATCGGTCATCCTGCGCTGCTCTCAACGGATGTCGGGCCGGTCATTGACGAGATTGCGGCTGCGCGATTGCAGGATCACATTGATGATATGAATAAAAATGCCAAGCTTATCGGCAAGCTGGACGTGCCGGGATCCTGTAAAAACGGTACCTACATTGCGCCGCACGTCTTTGAAATCAGCTCTATTGACGTTCTGAAAGAGGAGCATTTCGGCCCGATACTCCATGTTGTGCGCTATAAGGCGAAAGATTTACAGAAAATTATCGATGCCATAAACGCGACGCAATTCGGGCTGACCCTTGGCGTGCAGAGCCGTAATGACCGCACCTGCCAACGCATTGCCGACGGGGTTCGGGCGGGCAACATTTATGTCAATCGCGATCAGGTTGGCGCGGTGGTCGGTGTTCAGCCATTTGGCGGGCAGGGGCTTTCGGGCACCGGACCCAAAGCGGGCGGTCCGCATTATCTGACCCGCTTTCAAACGCGAAAGCCGATCAATGCGGAGGTAGGATCATGAGCCCGTGGATGCAAAGCGCGCAAAACCGCGCCCAAACCTTAGGCGCTATCTTCCCTGATCTGGCAGATTTAATGGCCTATGTCGCGGTCGAATTTGATTATGAGCGGACCTTGCCGGAACCGACCGGCGAGCTGAACCGTCTTCGCTCTGAATCGCGCGGCAGCTTTGTTTTTATAACCGATGAGGGGGACTGTGATAATTACCGCGCCTATGTGGCCATGGCTTTGCTCACGGGAAATATGATCTGCTTGGTCGATAACGGCGATATGGCGTCGCGACTGACTTTGGGCGGCGTCCCGGATGCGGCGGTGTATCAGGCGGCAGATTTAGATAGCGCGTGGGCAACGCCGCGCGTGTCCGGCGTGGCCTATTGCGGGCCGCGCGAACAGGCCCGGGCGCTGAACCGCGAGATTGCAGCGCGCGACGGCGGGATTTTGCAATTTGTCTGGCGCGACGTCATTGACCCGCATTTGGCCCTGCGCTTTGTAACAGAGCGGACGCTGACGATTAATACGGCGGCCATTGGCGGAAACGCTGATTTGCTGGGTATTGGCAGCGGGCATTAAGCCCAATGATACCGTAAAAATTAGGTTTGGATTTTCAGTGCATCCGGCTATTTAAGACACATGACGACGCCTGATTTTAAACCGAATATCCTTATGCGCGGGGCGATGACCCAGACCTTTCTGGCGAGCCTTAAGCTGCGCAAGCGCGGGCCCAATGCGATGGTTGACGCGGCGCAGCAGCATATCGTGGACTGCCGCGGCGGCGTGCGCCTTCTCGCGAGCTATAGCCGGCATCCGCAATCCAAAGGCACGGTGATTTTTCTGCACGGCTGGGAAGGGTCCCAAGACAGCACTTATGTGACCTGTTGCGGGCGATATTTATTTGATAATGGCTACAGCGTCTTTCGTCTCAATTATCGCGATCACGGTGACAGCCACCACCTCAATGAAGGCCTCTTTCACGGCCCTCAATTTGACGAGGTTTATGACGGCGTGGCTTATGCGTGCAGCCTGCATGATGAGCCGAGCACGATTGTCGGCTTTTCGCTGGGCGGGAATTTTGCGCTGCGGGTTGTGCGGGCCTGCATCGATAATCCGATTGAAAATCTTGAAAATGTCTTTGCTGTCAGCCCGGTCATAAACCCGCTTGGCACCGCGCAGATTGCCGATAGTAACCGGTTCGTCCGCCGCTATTTTGTCAAAAAATGGAAGCGGTCTTTGGTTAAGAAGCAGGCGCTCTATCCGCACGTTTATGATTTTGAAAACATATTAAAATTCAATCGCGTACATGATTTATCTGAGGCTTTATTGCGGGCTTATTTTAAAAATTTCACGACCTCTGAGGACTTTTATAAAGCCTACGCGCTGGCGCCGGATGATTTGGCCACGGCGCGCACGCCGCATACGATCATCTTCGCCAAAGACGACCCCGTCGTGCCCAGCGCGCCGGCGGAAGCGATGACGTTAGGGCCACGCGGACAGTTGGTTCTGCTAAATCACGGGGGGCATAACGGCTTTTTTGATAGCGTCACCGGCCCGACATGGTATGACCGCTTTATTTTAAATGCACTGGAGCAATCACATGGCTAAAGGCCCCCGCGGAATCATCAATGGCGAGCTGGCGGCATGTACCGCCAAACCCAATAATGTGTGCAGCGAAGCGCGGACTCCTGAAAAGAAATTTGTCGCGCCGCTGCCCACCGGTGACAAAGCGAAGATCACGGCTGCTATTATTGCTGAGGGCGGCAAGATTACCGTTAATGACAGCGACTATCTGGCCGCCGAGTTTACGTCAAAAATCTGCAAATTTGTCGATGATGTTGAAATCCGGCTGGACGGCGATATTGCGCATATTCGCTCCGCATCGCGGACCGGATATTCGGACCGGGGCGTTAATCGCCGCCGCGTCGAAGCCCTGCGCGCGCGCCTGACGCAATAGATAAATCGCGCGGGCCCGCGCCTGCGTATACAGTCTTTATCCTGTTAATTAAGAGACATCATGCCATCACGCTTTAACGAACCGCCGCGCAAAATTGACTATGACAAGGTCAAATCTCTGGTCACAGAGCTGCTGACCGCTCTGGGCGAAGATCCTGAGCGCGAAGGCCTTCAGGAAACGCCGCGCCGCATCGCTAATTTCTGGAGAGAATTTATCGAATATGACGCCGGTAAGCTCGACACCACATTTAGCGCGGTCAAGCATAACCAAATGGTTGCGGTCACGGGAATGCGCGTCTGGTCAATGTGCGAGCATCACATGCTTCCCTTTTGGTGTGATGTGTCGATTGCTTATATCGCCAATGATAAAGTGCTGGGCCTGTCTAAA
>CALLVD010000053.1 GCA_938010385.1 uncultured Robiginitomaculum sp. | reverse complement strand
AGGCCACGGCCAAAACCACGTTTGAGCAAGGCGGCGCAGCGGCCGGCCTGCCGAGCTTTGACGTGCCCGCCTCAGAGGTTGAAACTATGGGTGTGCTCTCGGCCGCGACCCTGACCGGTTTGGCCGGCTCAAACGGTGAAGCCCGCCGCCATATCAAAGCCGGCGCGCTGAAGATTAACGATGAAAAAGTGCTCAGCCATGAAGACACCCTCGCCGGCCAGTTAAATGACGGCGTGGTGAAGGTCTCTGTCGGGAAAAAGAAACACGCGCTGATAAAGGCCGTATAGCCGCGTTAAGCGTATGGAAAATAAGACCGGCTCTTGCTATATAGGGGTCTTAAGGAAACGATTATGAACTATATCGACGCAGACTTAGCCCCGGATGAGCGCGATGGCGCGATTAAGCTCCATGGCCCCGCCGCCTTTGACGGCATGCGCAAAGCCGGCCGTCTTGCAGCGGATTGTCTGGACATGTTGGTCCCGCACGCCCAAGTCGGCGTGACAACAGAGCGTCTGGATGACTTGGCTCGCGAGTTCATCCTCGATCACGGCGCGACGCCGGCCTGTCTGGGCTATCGCGGTTATGGCCATACGACCTGCACCTCCGTCAATCACGTTGTTTGCCATGGCATCCCGGCGCCAAAGCCGCTGAAAAACGGCGACATCGTTAATATCGACGTGACGGTTATTGTTGACGGCTGGCACGGCGACACATCGCGCATGTATCCCATCGGCGAGATTAATCGCCGTGCGGAACGCCTGATTAATATCACCTATGACTCCCTGATGCTGGGTATCGCTCAGGTGAAGCCGGGCAATACGACCGGCGATATCGGCCACGCCATTCAGCAATTTGCCGAAGGGGAGCGCTGCTCTGTCGTGCAGGATTTTTGCGGCCACGGCCTGGGCCGGGTTTTTCATGACGCGCCGAATATTCTGCATTTCGGCAAGCCCGGCGAAGGCGAAGTTTTAAAAGAAGGTATGTTCTTTACCATCGAGCCTATGATTAATCTGGGCAAGCCTCATGTCAAAGTCCTGTCTGATGGCTGGACGGCTGTTACGCGCGACAAAAAACTGACCGCACAATTTGAACATTCTATCGGCGTCACTAAGGACGGCTGCGAGATTTTCACCACAAGCCCGGCCGGCCTGCACCGCCCGCCGTTCAACCCGTAAGCTTGGACGCCCCGGCCAAAAAGACTGCTCCCCACCATGTCGGTCATCGCAACCGGCTTCGGCAGCGATTTGCGCAAAAGGGCGCGGATGCATTGGCCGATTATGAATTGCTCGAGCTTTACCTGTTTCGCTCCATTCCGCGCCGCGATATTAAACCGCTGGCCAAAGAGCTGATTGCAAAGTTTGGCAGCTTTGCCGAAGTCATCTCGGCCCCTATTGCCCGGCTGACCGAGGTCAAAGGCATATCGGAAAACATCGCCATCGATCTGAAAATCATCCAAGCCGCCGGAACCAAGCTCGGGCGCGAAACGGTGATGTCCCGGCCTGTCCTGTCGTCTTGGACGGCGCTGCTCGATTATTGTCGCAGCGCCATGCAATTTGAAGAACGCGAGCAATTTCGCGTGCTGTTTTTAGACCGTAAAAACCGGCTCATCGCTGATGAAATTCTTGGCCAAGGTACGATTGACCGTGCGCCGGTTTATCCGCGCGAAGTCATTAAGCGGGCGCTGGAACTCAATGCGGCCGCCATCATCCTGACCCATAATCACCCATCCGGCGACCCCACGCCGAGCCAATCAGACATCGACATGACCGCCAATATGGTCGACGTCGCCAAAGCCATCGGCATCTCTGTCCATGACCACATCATCGTCGGCCGTCAGAATACTGTGAGTTTTAAGAGCTTGGGATTGATGTAAAACCTTCCTGAACAAGCTCCCCCCCTAAACTGTAAAAGCTTTCGGCTTTATCGGAAAAAATCATCTTGAAACGAATAAATTTCATTGATAATACGTTTGACAACGTTGTCATAAACTGTTGTTTAAGGGAAGAGAACCATGATTACTAATCGAAGAAGTTTCTTGGCGGGTACCGGAAGCCTTTTGGCGCTGACGGCGTGTGCGGGCGTGTCCGAAATATCAGATTTGGATCAAGGCAAGTCTGCCTTCATTCCGGCGCCCGACAAATCGCCCGCCCTGCCCGAGACGTCCCTATCCTCGATAGCAAAGTCAAAGGGCCTTCGGTTTGGCACGGCTATAGGATCTGACTCGTTTAAAGATGCCGATTACCTGAAAATTATCGCGGCCGAGTGCGATACATTAGTGGCTGAGAATGAGCATAAGCTTTACACGATTCAGCCCGCATCCGGCCCCATGCAATTGTCTCGCGGAGATGAACTTGTGGCGTGGGGTGAAGCCAAGCAAATGGACTTTCGCGGCCATGTCCTGCTTTGGAACCGTATGGAATTTACGCCTGATTGGGTTTCCGAAAAATCTTTTGCCGGCCGCAGTGATATGGAAAACTTTGTCGCAAACTATATCAAAAACCTGACGCAGCATTACGGACAGAAAATCTACTCCTGGGATGTCGTCAATGAAACGATTGACCCCAAGACCGGCAAAATGCGCGACACCGTCTTTGTCGAGCATGGCGGCGAGCAAATCGTCGATTTTGCATTTCATAAAGCGAGAGAATTCGCGCCTCATGCGGAACTTGTTTATAATGATTACATGATTTGGGAACATGGGAATGAATCGCATCGTTACGGCGTATTAAAACTGCTCGAAGGATTTCGAAAGCGCGGAACCCCTATCGACACCTTTGGCATTCAGGGTCATTTAGGAATAAACGTCGGCAACTCAAAAACAGGCTACCCGGATCCCCAAGCCAAAGAATGGCAAGCCTTTATCGATGAAATTGTTGGCATGGATTACAATTTGATCGTCAGTGAATTTGACGTCAATGACACCGGGCTTAACCGAAACCCCGAAATACGCGATCAGGAAGTGGCCGCCTACGGCAAAGCTTTTCTGGACTTGATGCTCAGCTATGAGCAAACCAAAGATATTCTCGCATGGGGGCTGTGTGACCGGCATACATGGCTGCAAACTTGGTGGCCACGCAAAGACGGTGTGATTAAGCGACCGACGCTTTATGATATTAACTACCAACCTAAACCCTTGCGCGAAGCCGTAGCTGCCGCCTTGCACGCCGCCCCGGTGCGGAAGGCTTAGTACATAAATTAACATCGCCGCACGTGACTCGATTATCCCCTAACAAAGCGGGCCTGATAGAGATTTCATGAGAATACAGCGCCGGTTTTTGCGCCCGGTTCAGTCAAATCCGTCTCATCTATATTCAAGGTTAAGCGGCGGGCGGAAAAAAATGGCGGCAGGCCGGATGAACTGCGCTAGGCCTTGAGCCGGCTTGCTGACCGGAGCTTTTCTAACGGCACGTAATCAATATCGAAGCCAAAACACCGCGGCGCTACGACTTTCAACGCTGTTTCGGAGCGATAAAAATCCGGGCATGCTGTGGCGAATACGGCGACGCGCTGACCGTAGCGGAGGCGCTCGGCATTTATCGGCGTGCCTGTTTCAAAATCGACAATGGTTATCAGATCGGGCACGCTCGCACAGACACGGTCGCCTTGTTTTGCGAGCAAATATTCGTTCTTGATATTGACAGAAAGGTTTTCCTGAGAGCTTTCAAAGCTCTCAATTGTCGCCTCTCCAATATCATAGCCGCCAATTATGCGGGTCGTCTTATCAATGACCTTTCCTGTATAGAGGAGCCGGCATTCTCCGTAAATTGAGTCCGCAAACAATGCAGCCAGCGGTTTTTCAAGCTCGGGGGCTTGGCCGCGTTTCTCTCTCAATAGCCGTCCCAGTTTTACGGAGAAGCTGACCGTTCCGGGGATAATTGTGTCCTTAAGCTGACGCCCGGTCATCGCGTGCTCTGCGGCAGTAATCATCCCCCCGGCTGACATAGAAAATGCGCGTATATGGCGCTCATATGTTTCAGTTGTATCCGTTTGAAATGTGGCGATATTGCCCGCATAGTCATAGGCCAGCGCGGGTGTCGGTTTTACACCTCCAATGGGATAGGACATCATCTGAGCTTCCGGTAAGGCGCGGCCCATGCCGTCACCGTCAACAATCGGCAAACCCTTGGCTGCCGCCGCGCAAATCGGAATAACCGAATTACCTCCGCCAATCTCAAAAGATGTCACTGCGTCGATTTTGCGGCCTACAAATTTCTCAAACGCATTCAACGTCTCTGCGGCTTCCTCAACAGATGGCAAAAGCTCTAAGCTAACTGTCGGCGCACCAACGCTTCCGACAGGAACAATAAAGGCGTCATCGGCGAGGTCTTGCGGCGGTAGCAATTGCACAGGGCCAAAGGTCTTTATGGCTTCTGCAGTAATGAGCTTGGGCACATAGGGGTCTCCGCCGCCGCCCGTTGCTAAGAAAACAGCGCCCAGCGCCAAGTCGTCCAAATGCTCCCGGCCAATATGCGTTAATGTCTCGCTCATGTCCGAAGCTCCCCTATGACCTTGACTCTCACCCGGGTTGCGCCTTCATCCATATAAGGGATGGCCGTTTCTTCGATATCGACAGCGCGAATAGTTTCGCGGTCTGCCCCTGCTGCCAGTGCACGCTCTGTGGCCGCCGCTGTGACTTCTGCAATGGCATCTTCGCGGGAGATATTACGGTAGGACAACATGCGCTCAGACTCGCCCCCGACCTGCGCGATGGCTGCCCCAATAGCATTTGCAACGCCAGCATTTTCCGGACGGTAGAGCTTTGAGGCAGCTTTAAGGTCGCCTGTCACAAGAACTGCGCCTCCCCCCACTAAAATCACGGGCAATGCCTTCCCGCCGGGCTTCATCATATCTATGGCTCGGTCCAACATTGCGTGCATAGTATCCGTTGCTTTCTCTATAAGATTAGACGTAAGCCCGGCAACCTTGGCCGGGACGCCAATATCGCGCACGCCGGAGGCTACAATAATATCGGTCGCCGTTAGGGTGTTCCCGCCAAAAACCAATCCATCATGAACAAGACGGTGCCCCACTGATTGCGGACCAATCGTTTTGCCATCATCGCTGACATGGCTGCCACCGCCCAATCCAATGGCCAATATATCCGGCATACGAAAGTTTGTTCTGATGCCGCCAATATTCACCACGACATTGGACTCTCTTGGGAACCCGTCTTGCAGCACACCGATATCAGATGTTGTGCCCCCAATGTCGACGACAATTGCCTCTTTAAGACCCGTGAGTTTATAGGCACCCCGCAGTGAATTTGTCGGACCGGACGAAAATGTCAGAGCAGGAAAACGGCGCACGAATTCGGAGCTCATCAGCGTTCCGTCATTCTGGCTGATGAATGCGGGACACGTCAGACCATGTGACTTGAGTGCTGCCAGAAATGCATCCACTACGTGTTTTGCAAATGGTAAGAGCGACGTATTCATAATGGCGGCGTTCTCACGCTCAAGAAGACCGAGCCTGCCGAATTGATGCGACAGCGTCAGTTGCGCATCAGGGATTGCTTCTAAAATCGCTTGGCTGACCTTGTTTTCAGGTTCCGCATTCATAGGGGAGAAGGCTGACGAAATCGCGATGTTCTTTATATTTTCCATTTTAAGCGCCCGAATAACGGCAGTAATTTCAGACTCTCTCAAATCAGAAAGTGGATGACCGTCATATAGATAGCCGCCGTGAATCATATGGACCTGCGCGTTAATCGCCTCGTGCATGTCATGAGGCCAATCGACCATGGGCGGCATGCCGCGTCCTGAGGGCAAGCCGACCCGAATGACTGCCATACGCGACAGTGATTTTCGCTCGATAATGGCATTGGTAAATTGCGTTGTCCCGATCATCACAGTTTGAATTTGCTCAACCCGAACGCCTCCGGATAACAATATCTCGTCCAGCGCATTGGAAATGCCCGAAACGACATCTGATGTTGTCAAAGACTTTGTTGCTGCAATGACTTTATCGCCGTTCAGAATGACCGCATCCGTATGCGTTCCGCCGACATCAATACCTATTCTCATGAGACGCGCCTTTTGCTGAGTTTGGCAAAAATAAAATAAAGCACCGCGCTCAGCACCAGCGCATCTATCGCGCCAATCCCGCTGAGGTTTGGTAACGTGCCACGATCGGCTAAAACAGCGACTATCGCGCCTATCGCCCAAGCCAAGAAAGCGGGGCCGTTTAATGTGTTATTGTCCTTAAGCGTTTCAAGCTTGTAAGTGCCCGGCCTTATAAAAAAACGGTCGATGATTAAGACCCCTGCGACGGGGATGAAAATAATTGACAAATACCAAAGGAATATCTCGAACGCGCCCAAAATGTTTAAAAGTGCCGCGACTACGCCAACGATGCCCAGCCCAATTGTCAGCCATTTTGTGTTCAGTTTAGGGAAGGTCGCTTTGGCGCTGAGCACCGTGCTGTACAAATTAAGAGAGTTTAAAATCCAGCTCCCCGCGATGATTATAACAAAGGCGCCAAAACCGAGATTAACGTCCAGCATGAGCTTAAGTATAACATCTGTGCGGCTCACGCCTTGCGCGTCAAAATAGTTCTCAAACACACCTGAACTCACACCGGCCAATCCTGCCGCTATCATGACTAACAGTTGGACGAATAAATAACAGAGGATAGCGGTATAAACAGCGCCCGATTTTTGCCGGATAAAACGCGTGATGTCGGGCAAGATAATTGCGCCGATAATCACGGCCCCAACAACCCAAGAAATTCCGTCCCCTATCGTCATTGCATTATCGCCCACAGCGCGCGCGGGTTTTTCCAAGGCAAAAAAGTCTGTCAGTCCGTGATTGGTAAAGGCGGATTTCACGAATAACACAGTCACGACGATTAATACCGGGACGAGAAACGTTGATAAGAGGTTGATCGCCTTAAATCCGATTAAGGTCGTTACGGTCATGCAAAAGCTAGCCATTATCGCAAGAGCAATATCCGGGACGGCCAGGCCCCATAAGTCCAGCACTAAACGCCCAACAGTGTCCATAAACAAATTTATGTTCAGGCCAAACCAGCCCATCAAGCTCACGGCGAAAGCGATGTTTACTATTGCCGCGCCTTTGTCGCCAAACGCGACCCGCACAAGCAAATATGAGCTCATACGATCAGTGGCACCGATGTAGCCGGTTATGCAGCCTACCGCAGTAACGATGAGCGACCCCCAGAACAAAGCCCACATCGCATCAATTGGCGACAATCCCGCGAACACTTCAAGCCCGGTTAAAAAGGTCGGGAGTGAAAACCCTACCATCGCTGCAATCGCGGCGACACGAGGCCAGGCGACAAGTTGATCCTGCCGGATTGGTACTGCGGCAAACTCGCTTATATCTTCCATGTGCGTCTCCTCTCAAAACAAGCTAGCGCATCCGCTAACAAATTAGCTATCAAATATGGATGCCTGATCGCGCAACTATTTCATTCTTGCAGTCACCATGAAAAGAAGATTTATTGTCGAAATGTCAGTCAAATTGAAGAATATAAAATTAGATGCAATTAATCGAAAGATACTCTCGATTACGCATCTGCAATCAGACATCTCAAATCAAGAGCTTGCGGACCGTGTCGGACTGTCGCCAAGCGCCTGCTTTCAGCGCGTTAAGGCGCTTAAAGACGCCGGGTATTTTGTTAGTTTTCACACGGACTTAGATCTCGACAGACTGGTCGAACATGTTTTGGCTTACGTAGAATTTGCATTGAGCGATAATACGCTTGCAGCCAGAAAACGCTTTGAAACTGAGATAAATCAGCACCCGGAATTCATGGATTGTTTGAGGGTAACCGGCGAGTCAGATTACATCGCTTTCACTTGCTGCTCCAATACCCAATCACTCAACAACCTGCTTGACCAAATTTCAAGCCAAGATGACTTAGGGATAAAAAATATCAAAACCAGAATAATCCTGGAGCGCTCCAAATGGTATTTAGGATATCCGTTAGCAAAACTCAGATGGCTGGATAACTAAATCCCAAGGCAGTTTGAAAACACACAGGCAGGGGTCCTGATTTTATTCCCTTCTGTGACTTATGTGTTTCAAGCGGATACTCAAAAGTCGATTGCCGTATCGCAACAACCCAAGTAGATTATTAAGCTGCTTTTTTTGCGAAACGATTGGCAAATTTTTAGCACTCAAGTCTTGCAGCAGACCCATTGGTAATCAGAAAAAATCCGGGATATAGGCCTGCGCCCTATGCGCTGTTTTCATTAATTTCGACATCGCACCACTGCTCAATTTTTGACTTCAATCCGAATATAGATACCGGCTTCGATAAGAAATCATCCATGCCGACCTCCAGACAATGCTCCTCATCCCCGGCCAATGTGTGAGCCGTGACAGCAATGATAGGCGTGCGAACAATATTGTGTTTTCGCTCTTCCTCGCGAATAATCCGCGTGGCTTCATAACCGTTCATTTCAGGCATCGAGACATCCATTAAAATAACGGACGGCTTTTCGCTGCGCCAGTAATCAACGGCGGCGCGCCCTGTCGGAACAATTTTAAAGGTCAGGCCAAGCTCTTCCATAATATATTTGATATAGGTCTGGTTGGTTTCATTATCTTCAGCGATTAAAACATCCAAACCTCGCAGAGTCGGGGCTTCGGCCCGCGGCGTTTTTCTCCGTTCAACACCTCTGGCAACTTCGCGGCGCGGCGCCGGCAGAGCATCCGTAATGGACGTAACGCGACCTTCCGACAAATTCACTTTAGCGTTCACAGGATTGTCAGACTGCTTCTGCGCATTAAAGAGCGCCGTTGTGATAGTATTCAAAAGCATTGAGGATCTGGCCGGCTTTGTCAGAATGGCGTTCAATCCCGCTCTTTGAAGGCGACGCACCATTCTGTCATCATTGACCGATGTCAGCATAATAACCGGTACATCAGCAAATTCAGGCTGCTTTTGCAAACTCATAAACAACTCTTCGCCATTCATACCGGGCATTTGATAATCCGTAATAATCAGGTCGATTTTAATGCCTTTTTCCTTGGCATTTTCCATGACTTTCAGGGCTTTAGCCCCACTTTCAACGGCGACATTACGGCATTTCCAATGTTTAACCTGTTCACGCAAAATATTGCGATTAACAATATTATCATCGACAATCAAAACGCTCGCGCCAATGATTTCAAGCGGCAGTTTTTTGACAACCTTTAAATCCTGATGACGGGGCAAGCTTAGGTTAATTGTAAAGACGCTGCCCTTTCCCTGCGTGCTCTGAACCTCAATCTGACCGCCCATCAAGTTCACAAGATTTGAGGAAATTGAAAGCCCCAAACCTGTGCCCTCATATTGACGGGTGGTAGAGCTGTCGACCTGTTCAAACTTTTGGAACACGCCGTCAATTTGATCCGCAGGAATGCCGATGCCCGTATCTTCGACCTGAATTTTCAAATCGACATTATCGCCGTTAACGTCGCCGGAAATATCAACAAGCACATGACCGAAATGCGTAAATTTCAACGCATTGCCAATCAGATTTGTCATTATCTGCCTGAAACGTCCAACGTCACCGACATAGGTTGACGGCAGGTCAGGCTGCATACGCACAAGCAATTCAAGGTTCTTATCTGATGCAGAACTTGACAGCATGGTCGTTACATCATCAATGCTGTCGCGCAACACAAAGGGAACAGGGTTCAGCGTAACTTTGCCCGCTTCAATTTTTGAAAAGTCCAAAATGTCATTGATAATCGTCATCAATGCGGTGCCTGAACTTGAGATTGTCTCTACAAAATGTCTTTGGCGATTGTCCAATTCAGACCGGGACAAAAGCTCGGTCATACCGATAATGCCGTTCATGGGCGTACGAATTTCGTGGCTCATATTCGCGAGAAACTCTGACTTGGCTTTTTCCGCTGTTTTCGCTTTTTGCAGCGCTTCGCGAATAACCGATACATTTGTCATTGTGACGATTTTCCCGCCGGTCGGAACTGATTGAAGACGCCGGATATAATACTCATCGCCAATCTTAAGCTCTTCTTCCTGAATGTAGGACTCCGATGACTGTGACAGGTAAGATTCCATCCAGCCGTCATGCGTTACGCCTGCCGTGTTCAAAACGGCTTTTTCCCCAAGTTTGCGCAGCAGATCTTCCCTGCGCATTCCGACGAAACAATCTATATCAAGCTTGGCCATGATTTTTCTGAAGGCGCTGTTCACCTCGGTGACAATGTCATTTTCATCAAAAATGATTAATCCGTCGGTCAGGCTGTTCGTCGCGTCAGAAAATCTGGCAGAGCGCATAACCGCTTCTTCACTCAGGCGCTTGTTTTCATCCGACATAGAGGAGAGCGCCAAGCCGATTTCAGAGCCGACCGAGCCGGTCTCATAGCTTTGCGCCACAGCGCCGCCGGCAACCGCTTTTTTTGAGGCTTCATAGGCGGCTTCAAGATGTTCTTCGCTAATCTCGGGCATATGTTCACCGACATTCAGACCCAAATGCTCTTGCGCATCACTGACGCGCAGAAAGCCGACCTTTTTTAAGATGCCGAAAATTAAAAGTCCGGTTGACATCGCCCAAGCAATACAAACGAAAGTGCCAAAGGCCTGCGCAGAAATTTGCGACAAAACACTCCCTGCCGGCAGCGCTGTAACAGCGAAAAGCGGGAAGATTAAAGCCCCGACAACGCCCGCCAAACCGTGAACACCAACAACGCCGACAGGGTCATCGATTTTAAATTTATGGAGCAAGATATGATTGCCCAAAATAGCTGCTACGCCGCCCGCGCTCCCGACAACAAATGCGCCGACAGGGCCGACGAAAACGGCGCCGGTCGTGATTGCGACAAGGCCGCCTAAAATGCCGTTAAAACTGGCCTCAGGCGCGAACGTTTTATTGTGTAATTTATAACCGACAATCTTACCGAACAATCCGCCGGCCGACCCGGCTATAACGGTTGCCAAGGCCACATCCGCAAACAGCTTAGACCCTAATTCCAATGAGCCCGTATTGAAGGGGATCCAAGTCACAAATAATATCAAGGCGCCGGCCAAGGCCAAAACAGGACTATAGCCTGAAATCGGCAGCGGCCGGCCGGCGTCATCAAAACGGCCCTTGCGCGGCCCTAAAAGAAGGATGGCCGCGAGCGCGTAAAACCCGCCCAGCGCATGAATCGCAATGCCGCCCGCATGGTCAACAAAGTTTAAATTGGCCAGATAAGCCACATTGGATGTGATAATCGTATTTCCCCACGCCCAATGACCAAAGACAGGGTAGATCAACATCGCAACAAGGGCTGTGCTGACAAAATAGGCACCAATTCGCATACGCTCGGCCACCGCGCCGGAAACAATCGTCGCAACCACAGAACAGAACGCTAAATTGAAGATCAGAACTTCGGGCCAGTCGCCTTGGTTTTCAAGCGCGCTCTTGACTCCGCCCATTCCGATATAACCGCCAACCGACATGCCGTACATAAGCCCAAAGCCGACGAGCGAATAGCAAGCAACGCAGATAATCAAATCTGAGACGTTTTTCTGAGCGACATTTACAGAATTTTTAGAGCGGACAGACCCGGCTTCAATCAGTAAAAACCCGGCCTGCATCAAAAATACCAAAAAGGCCGCAATTACAATCCAACTGTCATTCATCTCAAAACTCTCTTCTGTTATGTACAGTGTATTAAGAATTAAGAAAAACAAATGGTTAACGGCATAGAGTACGCTCTGCTTAAACCTGATAGGAAGGGTGGCAGCGAGCGTTAAATAAGCGGGCAAATTTTTCCTGCTCATATGACGCCTGGTCGGGCCTTCAATCCTTAATGTGTCACCGCCGAAAGATCACAGCCGGCCGCAACGCATGCATAAACAAACCGCCGGCATCAGAATACGTCCGCCGGTCCGGAGCTATGCCCTGCCCTAATGTTTTACAGTTGCGCGCGGATATTTCCCCTGCCTGCCGGAAATTGCAGGGCTATTCGGGACCTAAAAACCCGGTCACAGAAAACAGTTTACGGTGCATATTGACCGCATATTGATCCGTCATCCCGGCAATATAATCGCAGACAATGCGCGCCGTTTTTTGCCCGCTCGGCCCGTCGCATCGTTCGGACATAACGGTCGGCAGTAAATCCGGGTCTTTTATAAACAGGTCAAACAGCTCTGTGACCACGCGGGCGGCTTGGCCCATCATGCGGTTGACTTTGTAATGGCGGTACATGTTTTTAAACAGGAAAGTGCGCATAGGCTTTTCACGCTCTTTAAAGCCGGCAGAAAAGGAGATAACCGGCACATCAAGCGCCCGCACGTCCGCGGAACTTTGCGGGGCATATTTTTCAAGGCGCGCCCTGCTCTCGGTCAGGACGTCACCGACCATATAGCCGATCAGGTCGCGCACGGCTTCGTGGATCAGACGGTCCTCGCTGATGCCGGGATAGCGGGCGCGCACATCGTCAAATGCTTCTTTGACCAGCGGGACTTGGGCTTCAATGTCGGCAATAGTGAACAGCCCGGCGCGCAGGCCGTCATCAAGGTCGTGATTATTATAGGCAATGTCATCAGCGAGCGCGGCGACTTGGGCTTCGGCGCCGGCAAAAGTGTGAAGCTCTAAGCGCTGCCAATCCTCCAGCGCGCGAAGCGCCCATGGCAGATCTTCGGGCTTATCTTTCCCGGTCAAAAGCGGGCCGTTATGCTTAGCAATGCCTTCCAAGGTTTCCCAGGTCAGGTTCAGCCCGTCAAATTCAGCATAGCGTCCTTCGAGCAAATCGACAATGCGCAGGGTTTGCGCGTTATGGTCAAACCCGCCAAACGGCTCCATGACCGCTTTAAGCGCGTCTTCACCGGAATGCCCGAACGGCGGATGACCCAAATCATGGGCGAGCGCCAGACACTCAGCCAAGTCTTCGTCCAGCCCCAGCACGCGGGAAATGGATCGGGCAATCTGCGCGACTTCGAGAGAGTGGGTTAAGCGGGTACGGTAATAATCGCCTTCATGGGCGACGAAAACTTGGGTCTTACCTTTAAGGCGGCGAAAGGCAGAGGAATGAATAATGCGGTCCTTGTCGCGTTGAAACGGGCTGCGTTCTGACGTTGACGGCTGACCGATACGCCGCCCTTTGGCATTAGCGGGATCTGCTGCATAGACGGCACGGGGCAAAACGGCGGAGAATTGGACGGACGGTTTTTTCATGCGGAATGCCTTTTGCAATAATGGCGCGCGCGCCTATATAAAGACTCACACTGAGAACGGAATACAACGCTATGAGTGAAATGACCACGACTTTACCTGTCACTGTTTCCGCATCTGCGGCCGCTAAAATCAACGCGATTATGGCGAAAGAAGGTTTTGACAAATATCTGCGCGTTTCCGTCAATGGCGGCGGTTGCAGCGGGTTTCAGTATGAGTTCGGATTTGCCGACGCGCCCGAAGACGGCGATTTGGTGCTGGAACGCGACGGTGCCAAAGTTCTTGTCGATGATGTCAGTCTGGAGTTTCTGACCGGCAGCGAGATTGACTATGTTAACGAGCTCATCGGCGCGGCGTTTAAAATTCATAATCCCAACGCCACCGCAAATTGCGGCTGCGGCACGAGCTTTTCAATCTAGCCTATGCTGCGCCGTCTTTTAATTATGCGGCACGCAAAATCGTCTTGGGAGAATCCTGCGCAAGCTGATCACGACCGGCCGCTGAACCCACGCGGCCGCCGCGCCGCGGATGCTGTCGGCAAAACGCTGAGTGCCCGCGGATTTTCGCCGCAGCTCATATGGTCTTCGGACGCTCAGCGCACCCGCGAAACCGCGACACTGCTGATACGCGCCATACCCGGCGCGCAAACGGTCACTTACAGCAGCGCGTTTTATCACGCTAGCGCGCAAACCGTAATTGACACCGCCGCAGCTTTAGGAGAGCCGGACAGTATAAAGACGCTGATGTGGCTGGGACATAATCCGGGCTGGTCGGATCTGTTTGAGTATTTCACGGGGCAAGCGCACAGATTTCCCACAGGCGCTTGCGCGGTATTGGAGCGGCGCGGAGACGGCGATTGGCTGGATCCTGAAAGCTGGACGCTGAAAGATATGATTTTGCCGCGTGATTTAGATGGCTGACAAGCACGCTATAAAACCGCGCGCAGTCGCCCTTGTGTTTTGGCGGGTCTTAAAAGCCTATCTTTATTACCCCTTCCTGATTGGCGCGGCGGTGTGGATTTATGTCAAGGATGCCCACATCCTTTGGGCCGTCGCATTGGTAGGCTTTGTATGGCTGTATGATCCCGTCATTCATCTTTTCCGTCGCAACCTGCGTCGCCGCGCAAAAAACAGCCGTCATTTTGACCGTTAAGATGACGGCAACATAAATTGAGACCTTTAGGCGGAGTAAGCTTTACCGAACTAGTGCTGCAACAGCGAACTTAAGTCATTCTTTTCACATTAACGTCGCAGAAACCAATAATACAACCTATACTTTTAATTGAGAGAAATAAGTGTATAGAGATTGTGCGCAGCGAACTTTATCCCGGTTCAGCGCAGAAGCGGCAACTCTTAACCCACGCCTGAGTTGCCTAATATAGGTGGGCCGATCACTGTTCTCTGTTTATCCCGCAGAGCATACTGATCGGCCGCCGACCTTATTTATCAACGGCCAAAATTGTATCGTGCTCGCGCAGCCACCAAAGCGCAACCATCGCGCCAAGAGTCGGAATAGCCGCCAAGAACAGATGATTATAGCTATCCAGCCAAGGCAGGAGCTTAAACCATGTTGTTACCGTCCCCACCCCGTGAAAGAGCATGACCAGTCCGTAGCTGATGCGCTTTTTAAAACCTGTGACAAAGGCCAGCCAAAGCGCCAGCCACAGCACGCCGATGGCGTAGCTCGCCGTCACCGGCAAATCATCCACGAAATAAAACGCCGCAAAAATTTTAGCTGTTATTTCGGGCTGCGTGAATTTTTCAATAATCCATGGGAGTAGAAACAGGGCGATAGTAACGCGCAGAACCAAAAGCACTTTAGGGAGGTTTTTAACGGCTGTCATAGTGTCATCCTTTTCGTCACAGGTTTAAATCAGGGGCGGACCGTATTTGGCAAGCAAGCGATTTTCGATAAAGTTTCGAACGCTGCGATAATTATTCATCATAGCGCGCACATCCAGCTCACCGGACGTCGGGTCGGGCGTCGGCCAGACGATAATTTCCGTATCGCTGCCCTCGAAAACGGCCCGTGCAGCATCGCCGGCGTCCGGAGTAAAAGCAATGACTGTGTCATAGGACTTGTCTTCAATATCATCAAGACTGCGCGAAATATGCCCGCTTTTGTCGATGCCGCTTTCCTTCATGACCGCCACCATTAAATCATCAATCTCGCCTTTGGATATGCCGCAGGATTGAACGTAAACTTTGCTGCCATAGTGCTTTTTCATCAGCCCTTCCGCCATAGGAGAGCGAATAGAGTTTAAAAAACACAAAAATAAGACCGAAGACGGCAACGGGGATATATCGGTATCGCTCATCCCGCCTCTCCGGCCTGGCGGCGATGCAGCGCGCACAGCAGGGTAAACAGCCGGCGTGACGTTTGGAAATCAACTTCAACCTTGTTACGCAAACTGTCTGTGAGCATGCGCGAGCCTTCATTATGCAGACCGCGCCGCCCCATATCGATGGCTTCAATCTGCGCCGGCATGGCCGTGCGGATGGCATTATGATAGCTCTCGCAGATCATAAAATAGTCTTTGATGACCCGCCGAAACGGCGTCAGGGAGAATGAGACATCATCACGCGGCGCGCCGTTGCTGCGCGATATAGCCATGACCAGCTTGTTGTCGCGCAGGGATAGTTTCACAATATAGGGTCCGGCGTCTGACCCTGCGGGATGGAAGACGTTTTCTTCGAGCAAGTCAAAAATCGCGACGCGGCGTTCATGCACCATATCCGGCGAGGCCGGCGGCAAGCTGTCCTCGTCAATATTAAGCTCGACAATATATTGGTCTGTGCTCACCTAAGCCTCGGTGTGATCCGGACGGCTGCGCGCGCCTCTGGCGGGACCGATATCCGCCAGCATCATATCAATCATTTCGACAGACAGCTGCATCTCGCCGCCGCCGGCATATGTCAGTTTGAGTGTGCCGCCGGGCGGCTCATCATCGGGCGTAAATTCCATGGCCAAAATAACGGCTAGGCCTTCCGGGTTGGCGCGATTAATGCCGCGCGCTTTCACGCCCAGAACGCCGTCAATGCGCAGGATTGACGGCACGCGCTCGCCCTTACCGTAGTCAGGCATTTCCCAGCGAAACCGGTTAACCAGCAGCGTTAAGGTGCGCGCTGTGCGGTCAAATTTTATCTGTCCGACCGGCGTAATCCCGTCCTGCAAAGCGGAGGAAACCAATACAAGGTCCTCAGCGTCCAAAGCCTGCCATTTTAAATTATCGCTCATATAGCGGGCTTTCCCGTCTCAATTATTCTTTTTCACGGCGGATGTTAGCACCGCAATTCCCGAGTTTCACCTCTATATGTTCAAAACCGCGGTCTAAATGATAGACCCGAGATATATGCGTTGTGCCCTGCGCTGCAAGGCCCGCCGCAATCAAAGAGGCCGACGCGCGCAAATCCGTCGCCATGACCGGCGCAGCGCGAAGCTGCTTTACACCGCGCACGATGGCTTCGCGGCCGGTCACTTTTATGTCTGCACCCATACGCGCTAATTCGGGGCAGTGCATGAAACGGTTTTCAAAGATATTTTCGCGTATAATCGACACGCCGTCTGCCAAGCAGCACATGGCCATAAACTGCGCCTGCAGATCGGTCGGAAAGCCCGGATAGGCTTGGGTTTCAACATCGACGGGCTTGAGACGGGTCTTGGGATTGCGCTCTATCAAAACGCTTGTTTCGTCCATTGTCACCTTCGCCCCCGCTTGCGCAATCAGTGGCCAGAGCGAGCCTAAATGGTCAGAGCGTACATTGACCAGCCGCACAGAGCCGCCGGCCGTCGCCGCCGCCAGAGCATAAGTGCCGGCCTCAATACGGTCAGGCACGACGCTGTGGGATACACCGTCCAAAGATTTGACGCCGACAATTTGAATTTCAGAGCGCCCTGCCCCGGTAATCCGCGCCCCCATCGCATTGAGCGCATTGGCCAAATCAATAATCTCCGGCTCGCGCGCGGCATTATTAAGCGTTGTTTCGCCTTTGGCTAAAACGGCCGCCAATATGGCATGTTCCGTTGCTCCGACAGAAATAAACGGGAAGGTTATATCTGCGCCTTTCAGACCGCCTTTGGCCGTCGCGACAACATAGCCTTCAATCAGCTCAATCTTCGCGCCCATAGCTTCAAGGGCCTTCAGATGCAGGTCGACGGGACGCGCCCCAATGGCGCAGCCGCCGGGCAAGGAAACTTTGGCTTTATGCTCTCGCGCCAAGAGCGGGCCCAAAACGTTGAAGGTGGCACGCATTTTTCGGACCAAGTCATAAGGCGCTTCAGTCGAGGCCAGCTTTGGCGCATGCATGAACATGCGCGGACCGGGGCCTTCTTCAACGGTAACGCCAAGATGGCGCAGAAGGCCGGCCATAGAGCGCGTGTCGCGCAAATTTGGCATATTGGTCAGCTCGACAGGCTGATCGGTTAAAAGCGGCAAAACCATGAGCTTAATGGCCGAGTTTTTTGCCCCGCTGATTTTTATCTCGCCTTTAAGCGGCGCGCCGCCTTCGATAACTATCTTATCCATAATATCTGTCTTTCCTGTCGCTCATATTATTGCGACTCAGTTACAGACAGTCTTAGGCAAAATTTGGGACTTTGTCAGACATTATAAAGGCGGTTGCAGCCGGCGTGCGGGCGTTATTTATCGCTCGGTTTGCCGGCTTGTTTGCGGCGGCGAAGATTAGTGCGAAGGTTTTGCGCCAAAGCTTTGGCTTTGCGCTCCGCTTCGCGCTGCTTGGCGATCTGTTTTGGTGATAGGTCTTTGGGAGTGTCGGTCATAAAGCCTGAAATCTGGTGCCGCGAGGGAGAATTGAACTCCCGACCTCATCATTACCAATGATGCGCTCTACCCCTGAGCTACCGCGGCATATCCGATATGTTCGAAGCGCAGTGTCTACAGCAGCCTGCCTGCCGGGGGCAAGTCTGAATGCGTGGCTGAGCTGATTTTTTTAAGTGACGCGCGGGAAGTCTACGGGCAGCGTTGTTACGGGCGGGCCCGGCCGAATCCTTTGAGATTATCAGGCGATGGACACTGTCTTCGTATTGCAAAAGGCGCGTATGCCTTCGGCTGATAACTCTCGGCCATAGCCCGAGCGCTTTATGCCGCCAAACGGTAAACGCGGGTCAGACGCCGTGGCGGAGTTAATAAAGGTCGCGCCGGATTGCAGGCGGCGGATCGCGGCTTCCTGTTCGTCTTTGTCTTGTGTAAATATTGACCCGCCCAGACCGAACGGGCTGTCATTGGCCACATTCAACGCCTCATCAATTCCGGCGACTTTAAAAAGCAGAGCCACAGGCGCAAAGAGTTCCTCGTAATAAATGTCGGCGTCCGGCGGTATGTTTTCCAAAATGCCGGGCGCGTAGAAATATCCGTCACCGCCGACCGGCTGCGCGCCGCAAACGCGAACGGCGCCGGCTTTAATGGCTGCCTCCACCTGCGCGGTAATGGATTCCAGCGCGCCCTTACTGACGAGCGGGCCAATATCGGTTTTGCCGTCCGTTGGGTCGCCGACAGTCAGGGACTCAAAAGCACGGGTCAGCTTTTGTTTGAAATCGTCATAAATGTCCTCGTGAACGATAAACCGTTTCGCCGCAATGCAAGACTGTCCATTGTTAAGTGTGCGGGCGTGGGTCCCGACGTCTACAGCCTTGTCCATGTCTGCGCTTGGCATGACAATAAACGCGTCTGAGCCGCCAAGTTCCAAAACCGTCGGCTTAATCAGCTCGCCGCAAATTTTCGCCACGGCGCTCCCGGCCGGTTCTGATCCTGTAAGCGTCGCGGCCATGACGCGGTCGTCACGCAAAACACGCTCGACTTTGTCGCCGCCAATTAACAGTGTTTGGAAAGCCCCGTCAGGAAAGCCTGCCCGCTTGAGTATATCTTCCAGCGCCAAGGCGCATTGCGGGACATTTGACGCGTGTTTAAGCAGCCCGGTATTTCCCGCCATCAGAGCCGGCGCGGCGAAGCGCATGGCCTGCCAAAACGGAAAATTCCACGGCATGACCGCGAGCACCGGACCAAGCGGAAGGTAGGCGCGAAAAGCTTTCGACGCATCGGTTTCGACTATGTCATCGGCCAGCAAGCTTTCAGCATGCTTTGCATAATATCGGCAAACGAAAGCACATTTCTTGGCTTCTGCTTTTGCCGAAGAGAGCGTCTTGCCCATTTCCAACGTCATTATGGCCGCAAACTCATCGGCTTCTTTTTCCAAAATGTCGGCAGCAGCGTTCATCATTTGGCTGCGCTGCTTAAAGCTCATATCGCGCAGAGCATGATGAGCGACGACAGATTTTGCGATGGCCAAATCAACTTGCGCATCAGTGTGCGCCGCAAAGGTTTTGACTGTCTTACCTGTTGCCGGATTAGTCGTTTGAATGCTCATCATGAAATCCTTTGCGGCGGTGTGCCTATTACGTATCAGACCCGGGATTGGTTCCGATACACGCCATGAATGAGATTGGACGGAACCGGCCTCCTGATAACATAAATTTGCCGTAAGTCGCAGAAATTAAAGTTTCTTTCGTCTTTTAATGCCATCAGAAAAAGAAATATCATGGCTGAACGGGGATGTGATGCTGCCGCAAATACGGGAAATTAACTCAGGGGGGCATGGGTCCTCTGAAACTGAGGCCATTAAACTTGATCGGTTTTTCGGACCTCTGAGCCAAGCTCTGTCAAAAGGTGTGGTTCTCTATAACCCGGACGGCGTCCTGATTTATCGCAGCGAGACTGCAACAAAACACTTTAACATTCCTGAGACGGTAACTGCGCTCGGCGCAAGTTTCGACACTCTGATTGAACATCTTGAGACCGACGGGGTCTTTGGCAATGACGGCACCGATGAACGGGCCGCAGACTATCGCGAAAAAATTGAGAGCCTGAAACAAAGCGGCCGCATTGATCATTATGAATTTGAGGAGCGCACGGAAAGCGGGCGCCGCGTACGTCATAACACGATATGCGCCGAAGACGGCTCGCTGCTTATCTATATTGAAGATATTACCAAGGGATCCCGGTCGCGGGAAATGGCCGAAATTGCCTTTTCTATCGGCAATGCCGGTTATTGGTCTACGCGATTTGAGACCGGTAAATACTATCTCAGCGAAACTATTCGCAATCTGATGACAGACGAAGAAGTTCGCGACATTCAGGAAAACGGATGGTGGAACCGGCTTCACAAAGAGGATTTGAAAGCCACGCGTGCCGCTTGGGCGAAATCCTTCAAAACCGGCGAAAAGATGGACTTTGTTTACCGCCTTCTGTCTGAAAAAACGGGAACGCGTTATTTCAGAAATGTCGGCTATCCCGAGTTTTCCACAACCGGCAAGCCGGTCGGCACAACCTGTTTTGTAATGGATGTCACCGAACAAAAGAACACGGAAATTCAGTTAGAACTGGCCAAAATTTCTGCCGAGAATGCCCTGTCTAAAAGCAATGCGTTTTTAGCCCGTATGAGCCATGAAATCCTTACGCCGATGAATGGTATTATGGGCATGACACAGGCCCTGCTTTCGAGCGAACGAGGTAATGAAGCTTCGGAAGAACTGCATATTATTCAACGCTCTGCCGAAAATCTGCTGCGCGTTTTGGACGACACATTGGAAATGGCCAAGTTGAAGTCAGAAGATACAGACCATGTCGTCAAGCCTGAAAGCCCCAGGCAAGCAATCTCGGACGCCGGCCGGCTTTGGAAACAAAAGGCGGCAGACAATGGCACGCGATTAATTGTTCGCGTCCATAATTCTGTACCGGAATCCCTGATTTTTGATCGCTCACGTTTTGAGCAATGTTTGAACAATCTATTATCTAATGCGGTCAAATTTACAGAAAACGGCGAAATTTCTGTTTTGTCAAAGCTGATTCAGAAAGACGGACAAGACATGTTTGTTGTTGCCGTGAAAGATACGGGCATTGGCATGACGACGGAGCAGCAAAAGCAGGTCTTTTTGCCGTTTAAACAAGCCGATGAGACGATAAAATCTCGCTATGGCGGCACCGGACTCGGTATGTCGATTACTAAAAACCTCGTTGAAATGTTGGGCGGCACGCTGCAAATGCGCAGCGTTGTCGGCGAGGGAACAGTCTTCTTGATGTCCCTACCCGTCGCCGTGCAGGCCGATGAAGAGCCTTCATCGCCGACTGCGCAGGAATTAGCTGACGCAGCCCGGGTCATCACCGCGCCGCAGATTACGCGTGAGCAGGCACCGACGCCGCAAGAGGCTCCGCCTGTGTCCCAAGCCCCGAACGTTTCACCCGCAAGCACCCTGCCCCAAGTCAGTTGCGCCGATGAAGCCAGGTCCGGGCTCTCCGACATCAGCGTATTGGTCGCTGAAGATAACGACACCAACCGCATGGTCGTCAAAGCCTTATTTGAGCATGTCTTCGGAGAGATTTATTTCGCCGAAAACGGGCAAGAGGCCATCAAAGTCTTAGCAAGCCGACCCATTGATATCGTTTTAATGGATATTCACATGCCGGTCATGGACGGTATTGAAGCAACGCTGGCCATTCGTAATTCCGAGGCCTCGTACAGCAATGTACCTATTATTGCTCTGACAGCTGACCCGGAGTTTCAACAAAGACGGGTCTGCATGAACATCGGTATGGATGATGCCCGCAGTAAGCCCGTCAACCGTGAAGACCTTATCGAATCGTGTTTGAAAGTTTTAGCGCAGCGCGCCGAAGACG
The DNA here is from genome assembly GCA_938010385.1 of uncultured Robiginitomaculum sp. Taxonomy (GTDB): domain Bacteria; phylum Pseudomonadota; class Alphaproteobacteria; order Caulobacterales; family Maricaulaceae; genus Robiginitomaculum. The sequence goes on along the minus strand of CALLVD010000053.1, from coordinate 22,657 downwards.
CCGGCCTATCGCTTCAATCTCTGTCGGCTTAATCGCGCATATTTTTAAATTGCAACGGTTGATCAAGCCCCATGTCTTTCATAAAGGCGATGGCGGACTGTAGATCGTCGCGTTTCTTACCGGAGACGCGCAGCTCTTCGCCCTGTATAGCGACTTGAACTTTAAGCTTGGCGGCCTTTATCTCTTTGACAATTTTCTTGGCAAGATCCCTGTCCAGTCCTTGCTTGATAATGATATTTTGGCGCACAGACATACCGGACGCCGGCTCTACTTTTTGCTCGTCCAGCATGCCGGGCTCAATGCCGCGCTTGTGCATTTGGCCGCGAATGATTTCCTGCATTTGCTTGAGCTTCAACTCATCATCAGCGTGAATTGTCAAAACGCCGTCTTTATGCTCCAGCCTCGATTGGCTGCCTTTAAAGTCATAGCGTACGGATATTTCACGCATGACATTGGCCACGCCATTATCAACTTCGGCCAGATCAGCCTCTGAGACGACATCAAAAGACGGCATATATACACTCCAAATTACGGTTTTTGGTTTGTATATGCCTTTAGCTCTTTGCGGGCAACCTGCATGCGATGAACCGCATCGGGGCCGTCAGCAAAACGCAGCGTACGCATGCCGGCATACATAGCCGCAAGCGGCGTATCTTGGGACACGCCTAAGCCGCCATGCATTTGCATCGCCTCGTCAATGACCTTGAGCGCCATATTGGGCGCCGCCACTTTTATCTGGCTGATCCACGGCGCAGCGGCGCGTTTATCGCCCTGATCCATCATCCAAGCCGCCTTCAAACACAGCAGGCGCGATTGCTCAATAGCGATGCGGCATTCAGCAATAATGTCATAATTCTGTCCCAGCTTTGCGAGCGGCCGGCCAAAGGCTGTCCGGCTCAATGACCGCTTACACATAAGCTCCAGCGCGCGTTCGGCCTGACCGACGCTGCGCATGCAGTGATGGATACGGCCCGGGCCGAGGCGACCCTGAGAGACTTCAAAGCCCCTGCCTTCGCCCAGCAACAGAGCCGATTTTGGCACTCGGACATTTTCAAACCGAATATGCATATGGCCATGCGGCGCGTCGTCATTGCCGAACACTTCCATGGCCCGCAGGATGGTCACGCCCGGCAAGTCGGCCGGTATGGCGAACATGGAATGCTGTTGGTGGCGGGGCACATCCCCGTCGCGCGGGGCTGTCCGCGCCATCAAAATATAGACCTGACACCGCGGATCCCCGGCGCCGGAGCTCCAATATTTCTCGCCGTTAAAGACCCATTCGTCGCCCTCAAGCTTGGCAGAAAACTCAAGATTGGTCGCATCAGAGGAGGCCACATCCGGCTCTGTCATTAAAAACGCGCTGCGAATTTTTCCCTCAAGCAAATCGCCGAGCCAGCGGTCTTTATGATCCTGCGCGCCGTAACGTTCCAGCACTTCCATATTGCCGGTGTCGGGCGCAGAGCAATTAAACACTTCCGCCGCCAGCGTGCACCAGCCCATTTCTTCGGCCAGATACGCATACTCTACCGTGGAAAGCCCATAGCCGCGTTCGGAATCCGTAAGCCAGAAGTTCCACAAGCCCCGCTCGCGCGCTTTAGCTTTCAGGCCCTCACGGATTTCATTTTGGCGATCTGTGAAGGCAAACCGGCCGTCGGGATGCTTACCGACTTCGTGGTGATACTCCACGTCCAGCGGCATAATCTCATTGCGCACCATATCGCGGACCGCATCGACAAGGGGCTTGACCCGCTCGCTCATTCCAAGGTTCATCTCTGTCATTTCGGTTCCCTTTATAGTGTGCCGGAGGCAATACGCTCGCGCGCGAGCAGGCCCAGCATGTTTGTCATTTGACCATAGCTTTTAAAGCGCGGATTATCGGTTTGGCCGTGATAATAACGGTAGTAAATTTGTTGTATGATGACCGCGAGGCGGAAGATTCCATAGACGTAGTAATACGGAATATTGCTGACATCGTGCCCCGTACGGTCAGCGTAAAATTGCGCAACCTCAGCCCGCGTCATCATGCCGGGCGCGCGGCTGGGTTGGCGTACCATCATTTGCATATAGGGCGGGTCGCCCGGCTCTATCCAATAAGCCAGCGTATTGCCCAAATCCATCAACGGGTCGCCCAGCGCGCTGATTTCCCAGTCCAGTATGGCCGCAATTTTGTGCGGGTCATCGGCCTTTAAAATGCAGTTATCAATGCGAAAATCGCCATGAACAACAGCGTGGGCGTTTTCTGTTTTCGGCCGGTTATCGTCCAGCCATTGACGCACGTCTTCAAATTTATCGACATCATCCGTCCAGGCTTTCTCATAGCGCCGGTTCCAACCGAGGATTTGGCGCTCAATATAACCGTCGGGCTTGCCGAAATCGGACAGGCCGGCGGATTTAAAATCGACCGCGTGAAGCTCGACTAATTTGGAGAAAAACTCCTCACACAACTTGGCTCCGTCCGCGGCGTCCCAATTCCAATCGGCCGGAATATCGTTATGGATGAGCGGGCCTTCGACCTTATCCATGACATAAAATTCTGCGCCGATAACAGTCTCATCGGCCGTGTAGTGCAGGACAGGCGGGACGGCCGGAAACACCGGTTTTAAGTCGCGCATAATGCGGTATTCGCGCCACATATCATGGCCGGATTTCGGCTTGGTTCCCATAGGCGGGCGGCGCAGGACCAGCTTGCGGCCGGGATAGGCCAACTCATAGGTCAGATTCGATGCGCCGCTGGGATATTGCCTGACCTGAGGCGTGCCGGTCAGGCCGTCAATATTGGCCTTCAGCTCGGCATCCGCTTTGGCGACATCAAATTCATCGCCTTTTCTGACGGCATTAGCGGCATTATCTCCGGCGCTCATGGTTATATCACCGCGCCGCCGTCAACGACCATGCACTGACCGGTGTAATAGCTCGCCTCGTCGGACACCATATAAAGAACAGCGCCGACCATTTCTTCCGGCTGCGCAATCCGTTTAATAGCGAGGTTCATTTTCATATACAAATCCATCGCCGGATTATCTTTAAGCGCGCTCGCCAGCTTTGTATCCGTAAAGCCCGGGAGCAGCGCATTCACGCGCACGCCGTGTTGGGAATATTCCTTTGCCAACCCTTGGGTCATGGAAATCAGCGCAGACTTACTCATGCCGTAAATCACGCGAAATTCCGCCGGCTGCAGTCCGTCAATAGAGGCCACATTGACAACGGAGCCCCCGCCGTCCGCCTTGAGCATTTTATACGCTTTCGTCGTCAGGAAATATGGGCCGCGCGTATTGACTTCGATGGTCTTATCAAAGGCCGCTTCGCTCGCTTCATGGGCCGGGCCGAAATGGGGTGATGTTGCGCCGTTATTAATCAGGATGTCCAAACGGCCATACTCTTTTTCTATCATCTCCAATACGCGGTCATGATGGGAAAGATCGCCCAAATGCAGCTCTGCGGATACGGCCTTAAAGCCCTTGGCGCGAATAGCTTCGGCTACTTTTTCGCAGTCGCCTTGCTTGCGTGATGATACGACAACGGTTGCGCCGTGTTCTGCCAATCCGTGGGCAACGGCTTCGCCGATGCCGCGGCTGCCGCCGGCAACCAGGGCAACTTTTCCGGTCAAGTCAAAACGGGCCATAGAAATATCCTTTGTCTTTAGTGAAGCGGCAAATCTTCGCGAGCTGTCTTAGCTTTCAGCTTCGCCATGCCTGAAATGTAGCGGTTATAATCCATCGCTTTGCCTTTAAAGTAATCGCCGACAACAGGATGGGAGAGGACCAGAAAATCTCCGGCTTGAATGGCATTATGCAGGGCGGCGGCGACATCCGACGGCTCCAGAAGACCGTCCTTATTCTCTTCAGCGAATTTCTGCCCTTTTGTCATATCGCTGCGGACATATTGCGGGCAAATGCAGTGCACCTCTATACCGTCATCTTTGTGCGTAATCGCCATGGCTTCGGCGAGGCCGACGGCGGCGTGTTTTGTCACGCTGTAAGAGGCGCTGCCGATTTGATTAAGCAGTCCTGCTGCGGACGCGGTAATTATAAACCGGCCCGAACCGCGCTTAACCCAATCGGCAAACAGAGCGCGGCCGGCGTAAACGCTGCCCATTAAATTAACCTGCCAGCTGGTTTCCCAAGAGGCGTTATCCCCGCCCGTCACAAGCCCGTCAGGACCATCGCCATAGCCGACGCCGGCATTAGAGCAATAGATATCAATCAAGCCGTGATCGCGCTTCACCGCCTCTGTGAAGGCTTTGACGGAGGCTTCATCGGCGACGTTACAGACATAAGCGTGTCCCCCGACCCGCGCAGCCGCCGCATCGGGCGATTGCAAATCGCTGAGCGCAACGATTGCGCCTTGATCCGCAAACATTTTTGCAAGCCCTTCACCGATGCCGCCTTTAGCGCCTGTGATCGCAACGACTTTATCTTTGTAAGCGTTTTGTAACATGGCCGTACTTTAGCGCCCGCATCGCCGGGCGCAACAACCATATGCAAAAAGTTGTATATAAAATCGACTGCGCCAACCCTACCCCGCAGGTTTCGGCGCGCGGTCGCCGAACCACCACAGCGTGGCGGCCGTGGCAGCGAACACGGCCGCTTTTACGATTTCGCTGTCTTGAGTCGTGATGAAAATACCGGCCGTGATAAACCACAGCAGCAAAGTCAGGACAGGCCGCACCAGGCGCAGCGTATTAATGACCCACTGACTGCCCTGTCCAAGAGCGGCATCAGCCTTAATCGAAGCCTCCAGACCGGCCCAGCTTCCGGCTTGCGCCGCAATGGCCAGTTCAAGCTCGCTTTCTTGCAAACGGGATTTCATATTGAGCTCATGTAACGCCAGTTCGTGGGTCCAGCGGCGCATTTCCTGCTCATGGGTCTGCCGGCGCTCGAAATAGCCTGCGACCCGGCCCAGCGCCGTGCCAATAATGCCAAATAGGCCGCCCGCCGCCGCGTCCATGCCGAGATTTATCAGACTTGCCATAATTGCTTTGCCCTTTCTGAGCCATGCCAGCGTCGCGGACGGCCCATATCGATGTGAAGAAATGTTTGGTAATACCCAAAGCCCATAAAGCCTGCCCGCTTCGCTGCGCCCGCCAAAGCGCGCCTGTTATGGCCGCGCAAATCAATATCGGCGGCGAGCGTTAAATGCTGCGAGAGCGGCGCGCCGCCAATGCGGGCATTATGTAGCGCGCAGCGATGCGCCGATAAGATGCGCATAGGGCGGCCTGCGCTTATCCTGACAGCTTCCAGTGCGACCATAAACTCCGGCCAATGATAGCCTTCCCCGCAATGACGGCAGGCCATTTCAGCCTTCGTGAAATGCGGGGTCAGATAATTGGATGTCAGGCGGGCATTCGACACGGAAGGGCTTTCAAAACTGATTTTGAAGCCTAACGCGACAATTAGGGGCGTGGATTTATCTCACGGCTTAAAACAAAAAAGCCCGCCTTGCGATAACAAGGCGGGCTTAAAATTTGAGGACTGCAAAGGTTTAGACCTTAGCAAGCGTCCGTGTTGTTTTGGCGCAAAGATAATAGAAAGTAACGCGATTTTTAAAGCGCTGACCTTTCATTTCTTTACAGACGGCTTCAACAGTTTCTGCGGCCTTCTCAGGGCTCAGACCCAGTTTCTTCTGGCACCAGTTTTTCGCAACTGTGTCTTTTTCTTTCTGGTCCGTACAGGCGACGAGAGAACCGTCACGTGTGCGAAGCGCGATACCGCAGTGATCGACAATCGCCTTCACTTTATAACGGTTGGCTGTCTTATGATAACCAAGCACATCAGCGTGATACGCGTCCAAGGAGCCTTTTTCCGGCGTTGCAGATTTCGCTTTCTTGGCAGAAGCGGCCTTAGTCTTGTTTTTGGAGCCCGGCTTTGGACCACGCTTTTTCGGTGCAGCGGCACTTGCCTTACCGGCGCTTTTTGCGAAACCGCCCGCCTGCTTAACCCACTCGTCGCGCTGAATACGGCCCGGAATGGAGTCGATAATACCTTCAACCATAGTAACATCTTTGGCCTTCCACGCCGCGATTTGGCGGAAGTAGTAGATACCTTTACCGTTCAGGTCTCCTTCAAACTTCGGACCGATACCTTTGATCAGCTTCAAATCATCAGGCGCGCCGTCTGTCGGACCGTCTGTGTAAAGAACCTTAGGCTTCGGAGCGGCCTTAGCCTTTGGCGCGGCCTTTTTCTTCGGTGCGGGCTTCTTCTTGGCAGGCGCTTTCTTGACGGCTGCTTTTTTCGCTTTTGGCGCTTCAGCAACACGGCCCTCGAGATATTTCACGCGCGCTGCGAGATAGCGATTACGCCATTCCAGCGCATATGTGCTGTCATCGTCTTCATTATCGGAAGATTTCGCAGCCACTGCAGCACTGCCGGCCGCAGCCGCCGCAGCGCCGGCAGCCAATTTAGCTTTCAGGCCTGAAATTTCAGTGTCACGTGTTTTCACGCCGCCTTCCGCGTCGCGAAGCTTGGCACGCAGTGCGTCGTTTTCAGAGCGCAACGCGCCTTCACCTTCAAGGGACAAATCACCCTTCACTTTGTTACGGTTTATCAACCACATCAAAAAGGCTCCCAGCAAACCTGCGAGAAGCAGGGGAATAACGAGGAAGCAGAGAATATATGCAATAACGGTCATTGGATTTTCCTTTAGTTTGCGCGGGTAACGACGAAGTCGATCCGGCGATTTTGTCTTTTACCTTCGGCGGTAGCGTTTGTCGCGACCGGACGGCTTTCGCCGAAACCTTTGGCAGTAATATTAGCGCGGCTCACATCTTGGTCCGCAAGATAAGCCGCAACTGTTGTCGCGCGGCGTTCTGAAAGCGCCTGATTATAGGCGTCACTGCCATCACTGTCTGTGTGGCCTTCGACGCGAATTTGGAAATCAGGACAACGCTTGGCCACAGCTGCCAGATTGTTCAGCAGAGCAAAGCTCGACGGATCAATCTCTGACTTGCCGTAACGGAAGTTAATGCGGCTGTCGCCTTTAACGCGCGTGATTTCCTTTTGGCAGGCATCTTCTGTCTCGATGACCGGCGCAGGGGCAGGCTCTGCAGCCGCAGGCGCTGAAACGGATTCGGTCAAGGAGTATCCGCCCGGCATAGCAGCGCTTGCCATTAAGGCGGCCTTTGCCTCTTGCGAACCAATCTTACCGACCAAGGCGGCTTTATTGTCTTCCAAGCTTGCACGGCCGTTATCGAGCGCAGAAAGATTAGACATCTGACGCTTTACCGCAGCGCCCCAATCATTGCTCGGTGCGCCGGAGGCGATCCGAACAGTGCGGTCAACATAAGAATTGCCGTAAACAGACTTTGCATGAGCCAAGACCTCAGCTTTTTGAGCTTCAGACTGAACATAGCCGTCCAAGACGACATTGCCGTTTGCTGCTTTGACAGCTTTAAAGATGTAAGGTGAGACATTGGCTGTTTTAACGGTCATGCCCGCATCTTTGACGACATGCCAAGTGCGGTCCTTTGAACGGCACTTTTCACATTTGACATTTTTTGCCAAATCCATTGCGCCCGCTTTTTTCGCTTCTGTGGTAACATCGCCTGAGAGTTTTGCGATACTGCCGTCCATGTCGACTTTCACGCCGTCATAACCGGCCGCGACCAATTCACTTTGGATTTGCTCGCCCATTTGCTTTGAGCTTTTCAATCCGCTGATCGGACCGACTAAGCTGAACAAAAGCGCAAGAATAGCGAGGATGACAAAAACCAATCCCCATCTGCTTCCGGTGTTCATAACATTCCCCTTCTCGAAATATTGATTCCGTCGCGAGTATTAACATTATGTCATGGGAAAAGGCAAACGCGGAAAACAGAGTTTTTCACGAATATAAAATATAAGTTTTTAAAGAATTAGAGCGTAAATTTTTAAATCACGCACGGGCTGTCAAATTGAAAGGCGCGCTTTGGCCGCATCATATTCTTTTTTCAAATCGTCAACAATCTCCTGAACGCTCGGAATATCGTGAATAGAGCCCACGCCCTGCCCGCTGCCCCAAATGTCTTTCCAGGCTTTGGCATCAGTGTTTCCGCCGCTGCCAAAGTTCATGGCTGACTTGTCAGCCTCAGGAAGATTATTCGGGTCCATGCCGGCGTTTTCCACGGACTTTTTCAAATAGTTTCCGGAGACGCCGGTAAAAAGAGAAGAGTAGACAATGTCTTCGCCGCTGCTTTCAACAATCATATCCTTATAGCCTTGCTCCGCATTCGCTTCTTTACAGGCGATAAACCGCGTACCGATATAAGCCAAATCTGCGCCGATAGCTTGCGCGCCCAAGATAGCACCGCCGGTCGCGATAGACCCGGAGCATAACAGCGGCCCGTCATGAAACTCGCGTATTTCCGGTAACAGCGCATAGGGCGATAACGTTCCCGCGTGACCGCCGGCGCCCGCGCACACCGCGATAATACCTGTCGCGCCTTGGGATAAAGCCTTTTTCGTATGGCGAATATTGATGACATCATGGAGCACAATGCCGCCATAGCTTTTCACGGCATCAAAAATCTGTTGGGGCGCCTGCAGGCTGGTAATGATGATCGGGACTTCGTGCTTTACGCAAACGTCCATATCGTGTTGCAGGCGATTATTGGATGCGTGACAAATTTGATTGACGGCAAATGGCGCGACTTTCTTATCAGGATTCGCGGCCTGATATTCGGCCAGCTCGGTCTTAATGCGGACAATCCATTTTTCCAGCATTTCAGCCGGACGCGCATTAAGCGCCGGAAAGCTGCCGACCACGCCGGCCTTACACTGCGCAATGACAAGCTCAGGTCCGGAGACAATAAACATAGGCGCGCAGACCACAGGCAATTCAAGATTTTGTAAAATCGGCGGTAAGGACATCTCTATCTCCAAGTTAGGGCTCATATGCAATTAAATGCATATCAGCATTTGTCAAAGGAAATTTGCCCGCCTACTCCCCGCTCTCGTCTTCTTGCGAAACGTCGCGCAACGTTACATCGCTGTTGGCCGCCATGTTCAGGAAGACGGCATAGGCCGCCACATTTTGCGCGAGCGCTTCCGGATCGATTTTATCGAATGTATCATCAGGCGTATGATGCAGGTCGAAATAGTCTGTGCCGTCTTGCTGCAGGCGCACAGACGCAACGCCCATTGCATTCATAGCCATAATATCCGGCCCGCCGCCGCCGGTTTTTGTGCCAAGACCAACATTTAAATCGGACAGTTGCGCTGCCAAATCTTTCGCGAAAGCTTTACTGCCGGCATTCTCATCGGCGCGAATTTCGTAAACGCGCTCTGCGCCAAAGTCTGATTCAGTGGCAACGATGTGATTATCAAGCGCGTCTTTATACGCCTGCGCGTACGCTTTGCCGCCCCAAAGACCGGTTTCTTCTGCGCCGAACATGACCACGCGGATTGTGCGTTTGGGCATGCCCATAGTGTCCATAAAGACTTTTGCCGCGCCGACTGTGATGCCGACACCCGCCCCGTCATCAATCGCGCCCGTGCCCAGATCCCAGCTGTCTAAATGTGCGCCGATGAGCACAATCTCTTCCGGATTTTCACTGCCGACAATATCTCCGATCACATTTCCGGACGGGAGCCGGCCCAAAGCGCGCGGCCCGACGTCCATTGTGACCGTCAGTATATCGCCGCGATCAAGCATGCGGTCCATCTGATCGGCATCAGGACCGGACATAGCCGCAATCGGAATTTTTTTCACGCTTTCATCATAGCGCATCTGCCCTGTATGCGGAAATCTGTGGCTGTCCGTGCCGACAGAGCGGATAAGAACGGCCAGCGCGCCGCGTTTGGCCGCTTCCGTTGCGCCGCTGCGGCGTTTCATATTCGCCGGGCCGTAGCCCGCGCCGTCCGGCGCTTTTTCCATGCGGCCTGAGATATAGACAATTTTCCCGTCCAAACCGTCTTCAGGCGCGGCCACCAGATCGTCAAAAGTTTTAAAATACGCGACCTCAGCCGTTACCCCGCCGGAAGGCGTCGCGACAGAGCCGCCCAGCGCGGTGATATAAAGCGGCTGCGGATAGGGATAAACAATGCTCGCCGTTTCAACGCCGCGCTGCCAGCCGTCGACATCAAATTTTTCAACCCGAACATTTTGAAACCCCAGCCGGTTAAGCGTGTCAACGCCCCACTCGCGGGCGCGGGCTTCGGCATCACTGCCGCCGGGGCGCGGACCGATATCGGTAGTGAGTGATTTTACGACCTCATAGCCGACATCACTTTGCAGGGCGGCGTCTATCAGCTTGGCATTGTCCGGAGCGATATGACTCGCGGCCTGCTCTGTTTGCGGTGCGGTATCTGTGCTTGGCGCCGTGACAACCGGCGCGCGGTCTGAACACGCGGCTAAAATGCCGGCGGACAATGCCGTTATCAGGAGGGCTTTTGCGGCAAATTTATGGGTCATAGGGCTCTCTGCATTTCATGTCAGACGCACACTAACCGGGCGGCGTGACGGCGCAAGATAAATTGCATTGCACCCTTGCGCCGGCCGGCAAAGCCGCGCAATTTGCGCCAATAAAAATTGCAATCAAATGAGGCACATTATGCGCATGTCCACCCTTCTTATCTCTGCGGCTCTGGCTCTTCCGCTTTTGGCTTGTTCAGACAGCGCGCCGAAAGTTGCCAAAGGCGTCACGGCCAAAGACCCGGCGCAGGCGAGCGTTTCCGGCGCGGATATTGCCCGGCGCGTTAAAGAACTTTCCGATGATAAATATGAAGGCCGCCCGCCGTCAGGCCCTGCCGGTGAGTTGACCATGACCTATTTGGCTGATGAGATGAAAGCCGCCGGCCTAAAGCCCATGGGCGTGAATGATACATATTTTCAACCTGTCATGCTGACAGAAGTCACAGCGAAAGACACAAGCTTTGCGCGGATTGACACAGGCGGGAGCACACTGGAATTAAAGCAACGCGAAAACGCGGTTTTCTGGACAAAGCAATTTACTGACACGGCCAAGGTTGAGAACAGCGACATGGTTTTCGTCGGCTACGGCACGGTCGCGCCGGAGTTTGGCTGGAACGATTATGACGGCATCGATGTCACCGGAAAGACCGTTGTCATGCTTGTTAATGATCCGGGCTTTGCCACCAAAAACCCGGAGCTCTTTAAGGGCGAGACCATGACCTATTACGGGCGCTGGACGTATAAGTTTGAAGAAGCCGCCCGCCAAGGCGCAGCCGCAGCTATCGTTATCCACGAAACAGAGCCGGCCAGCTATGGCTGGAACGTTGTGTCCGACAGCTGGACCGGCGGGCAGTTTGATTTGGTGCGCCCCGACAAAGGCATGAACCGCACAGAGCTTGAAGGCTGGGTGACCAATTTCCGCGCCGCGCAAATTTTTAAAGCCGCCGGCGTGAACTATAACGCCGCAAAAGCGAACGCCGCCAAGCGCAGCTTTAAGCCTATCCCACTGGGCAATTTGAAACTGAACGCGCAAATCGACAATGAGATCAGCACAACGGAATCGCAAAATGTTGCCGGCGGCGTAGTCGGGTCGAAATACCCGGACGAATATGTCCTGTATATGGGTCATTGGGATCATCTCGGCTCCAAAGACGTGCCTGCCGGCGAGGACGGCATTTATAACGGCGCCGTCGACAATGCGACCGGCACAGCCGCCATTATCGAAATCGGGCAAGCTTTCGCCAATGGCCCGCAGCCGGAGCGCAGCGTTATGGTCCTGGCCGTTACGGCGGAAGAAAGCGGCCTGCTCGGCTCAGCCTATTTCGGCGAGGACCCGCTGGTCCCGCTTAACAAGATTGTCGCCGGCATTAACATCGACGCCATACTGCCCGTCGGTGATACCAATGACATCATCGTCGTCGGTTACGGCGCGTCAGAAATTGAAGACCGCCTGAAAACAATTTTGGATAAAGAAGGCAAATATATCGTGCCGGATCAGAACCCGTCTGCCGGCTATTTTTACCGTTCTGACCATATCAGCTTGGCGAAAAAAGGCGTGCCTATGCTTTATGCGGACAGCGGCATTGACCACGTCACCAAAGGCAAAGCCTTCGGGACAAGCTTCAATGAGGGCTACACGGCCAATCGCTATCACCAAGTCACGGATGAATATTCCGATGATTGGGATATGTCCGGCATTGAGAAAACCTCACAGATTTTCTACGAGCTCGGCATGAATATCGCCAATACGCAGGATTGGCCGAACTGGTATGAAGGCAATGAGTTTCGTGCCCTTCGGGATGAAATGCTGAAATAATGCCCTCGGCTTCAACAACGGCCTGCCAGATTTCCTGCTATGTCCGCACTTTAAACGAAGAGCGGCGTATCGGCGAGGTGATTGCGGCCGCGCAAAAAATCTGCGCTGAGGTGATTATCGTGGACAGCGGCTCTGTGGATGGAACCCGCGCCATCGCGAAGGGCCTCGGCGCGCGCTTTATCAATCAGCCTTGGCTGGGTAACGGGCGGCAGAAACGCGCCGGCGAGGACGCGGCCAAACATGATTGGATTTTGGATATAGATGCTGACGAGGTTGTCTCGGACACGCTCGCCGATGAAATCCGCAAAGCCTTTCAATCCGAACCGTCGCCCGGCACCTTGTTTTCGCTCAACGTGGCCACGGCCCCGCCCTTCGGCAAGCCGTGGATAGGCTTTGGCGGCGCGCGGCGCGTAAAGCTTTATAATAAAAGCTATATCCGCCAACCCGACCACGCGGCGTGGGACCAGTTAGACATTCCAAAAGGCGCAAGCATCATCGCGCTGAAAGAACCGCTCATTCATTACAGCTTTGCCGACGCCGCTCATCTCATGCGCAAACAAAATCGCGTCAGCACCGTGCGGGCCAATGAAACCAAGCTCAAGCCGATCGGCTATCTGCGCGCGCGCATACTGTTTGGCTACCCCATCTATTTTCTGCGCAATTATGTGCAGCGCGGCATGTTTCGCGGCGGCGTTTACGGATTTGTTGTCGCCGCCATCGCCGCTCAAAACCGCTGGCTTAAGGATGTCAAAATGTACGAAATTCACCGCATGGGTGATAACAACAGCTGATTTGACGCGAAAACGGCTTATTTTTCCCTGACAGAAAGAAAATAATAGGACTCTGCGCCGCCGGGCCTTATAGTTACCGAAAGGTAAACAGGCATCAGGTCATGAAATCAGTAATCCGATCTTTTTTTCGCGGCAGCGTTACGGCTTTGGTCGCTATCGGCTTTTTGCTGATTGGGCAACAGGCTTTCGCTGCGCTCGGTTTTATTCTCTAAGGCGAAGCCGGGGCGCAAACCGGGCTTTTCAGGCCGCCAAATCCGTGTAATTGTCATTCCTGTCGCGACAGCGCTAAACCGCTCACTCGGTGAGGCCATTATGTGCCCGCCCTGCTCAGGAAACCGTTATGATTACAGTTCACCATCTGAATAATTCCCGGTCACAGCGGGTTCTCTGGCTTCTTGAGGAACTTGGTCTTGAGTATGAAATTCGCCACTATCAACGCGACCCCGTCACCAATTTGGCGCCGTCAGAGCTGAAAGCCATTCATCCGCTGGGTAAATCCCCGGTCATTACGTACGGCGATAAAGTCATTGCGGAGACCGGCGCGATTGTTGAGTATTTAATCCGCAATCACGGTGACGGGAAAATGATCCCGCCGCAGGGCAGCGACGCCTTTGATCTTTATACACAATTCATGCACGCCTCTGAAGGCTCGGTGATACTGCCGCTCCTGCTCTCTCTCTATGTCGGGCTTTTGGGCGAAGCGGGCGCGCCGCTGCACCCGAAAATCACCGAAGAGATAAAAAAGCAAATCGACTATATTGAGTACCACCTTATCGGTCATGACTGGTTTGCCGGTGATGAGATTTCCGGCGCGGATATTATGATGATCTTCCCGCTGGAAGCCTGCAAGGCCCGCGGCCGGCTGAAGGGCTATGACAGCTGCCTTGAATATGTCGATAAGGTTCACAAACGCCCCGCCTATTTGCGCGCACTGGAACGCGGCGGCAATTACGATTACGGCCCTAAAGACGCCGGCTAAGGCATTTCATATTTATAGGTGTCGATATAGGCGGCATCTGTTTCAAACCCTTTGTGCCACGCCGCCAAATTCGGGGCCATAGCGCGCCAATCCACATGCGGTCCGCGATAGGACAGATAATCCAGCGCCGTCACAACGGCGACATTCCCGTAGGTCCAGCCGGTGCCCAGTCGCGGCACTTCGGCCTCCAAAGCCATGACCGCGCTGCGCATAGCGTAGTCCTGACGGGCAATGATATCATCCCAATGCAGGTTCTTAGGCCGCACGGTTTCATAGCGGTATTGATAAGTCGGATCCGACAGGCCGTCGCCCAGTGCGTGCTGTCGCAACTGCGTAAACCGCTCCGGTCCGGATGTCGGCAGCACCGGATCTTTAAGGCTGTCCAAATATTCGCAAATCACAGGACTGTCGACCAAGACGGGCTGCCCGGGGATAAGCAAGGCCGGGATTTTGCCCAACGGATTGGCACCCTGCGTATAGCCCCGCGGTCCGTCCGCCGTGACGCCGACCTCTTCTATGCCAAGTGTCTTCAGGCGGTTAAAAATCATGCACTTGCGGGCATAGGGCGAAATAGCGGAGCAATATAGTTTCATGATGATGACATAGCGCGGCTTTCACGCCGGGTCGATAATCAAATGCGCTCTTGTAAAGGCTCAGCTCTCAGGCGAGCGTTTAATGGCGGATGTGGTCACGTCTTTCAGGTAGAGATGATAGATAATCGGGTCAAAGATTGTGTTGACCGGATCGCCTTTGCTGCCGGGCACGGGTTTAGAAATGTCTTTACCGAACACGTTAGCCGCCTTCGCGACTTCGGGCGTCCAGAACCGGGTTTTAACGCCGTCAAAATTATAATCAGCATCCAGCCGGCCCGCGCGCTTACTTGCGGTTTGAAACCCCCAAACGCCAAAGGATGGCGTGGTGACTTGAGACGCGCGGGTTTCAGGAAAAATTTCTGCGAGCGTATTGCCGACACACCAAAATGCATTGCGGGCAAAATAAGGCGAAGACGATTGAGAAATGACGATGCCCTCATCGGTCATTTTGCGCGCAATCATGGCGTAAAATTCGACGGAATAAAGCTTTGAAATCGCTTCATTATGCGGGTCCGGCATATCAATGATAACGCGATCATATTTTAAATCAGCGTCTTTAATAAAGTTGAACGCATCCATATTGTAAACGGTCAACCGGCTGTCTGCCAATGCGTCTCGATTCAGCTTTACCAGAGGCGGAAATTCGGAGCCGAGCTTGGTCATCTCCGGGTCCAAATCCACCAAGTCTATGCGCATGACATCAGTATATTTTGATATCTCACGCACGGCAAGACCGTCGCCTCCGCCCAGAACCAAGACGTTCTCGCGCGGTCCGCTCGGGGCCAAGGCCGTATGGACCAGCATTTCGTGATAGCGATGCTCGTCGGATTCAGAAAATTGCAAATGCCCGTCAATGAACAGGCGCAAATCGTTGTTGCCATAACTTTGCGTCATGGTCAGGGATTGATAAGGCGAATCTTTTTTCCAAATCACCTGATCAAAATACAGATGCTGCTGCGCCGCCGCGCTGATGCGCGACCCAAGCAGGATGAGACCGGTCAGACTGACCGCGATAAACAAAACCGTCGCCATCATGATTTTCGGAAATCTCAGATAATTGCGCATAAATATAATTGTCAGCAGCGCGACGAAGATATTTATCAAGCCAATCGCAAATGAGGCGCGCACGAGCCCAAGGCTTGGCAGCAGCATAAGCGGGAATGCCACAGAGCCGATAAGGGCGCCGATATAGTCAAAGGATAACACCTTTGCGATGGACTTACGCGTCCCTTCCGCCTGCGCCATGATGCGCGTCAGGATAGGAATTTCCAGCCCGACCAAAGTTCCGATTGTGATGATGAAAGCCATCATCACTGTGCGATACATATAAGGCGAAAACGGGAACGTCAGAAACAGCGTGATAGAGCAAATCCCGCCGACAATCGCCAAGATAATCTCAATGATAACAAACTTTTCGATCAGATTGTTTCGGATAAATTGTGACAGATACGAGCCAATCCCCATGGCAAACATGAAAAATCCGATGGTGATGGAAAATTGATAAATTGAATTGCCGAGCAGATAGCTCGAAACTGCGCCGATAATCAGCTCATAGACAATACCGCAAAGCGCAACAATCAGAATAGACGCCAGCAATATGGCTTTGCCGTGATCGGAAATGCCTGAAAAATCGTCAGCTTCTTCTTGGAAATCTGCGGCGGGTGTTTCTGCGGTCATGGTTTATCTTTTTAATTTTTCAGTGCGCCAATCAAAGCGCCGGATATAAAAAAGACCGGCAAGCAGGCCGGTCTTTTTATAACAATGTGTGACAGCTTATTTGCCTGAACGGGCAGAACCGGAGCGCGTGCTTGAGCGCGCGCGCGGCGCAGGGCGTGACTTGCGATAATCGGCAGATGATTTCACATTGCGATTTGCAAAGGCCCCCGGCTTGACGCCCGCGCCGCGCTGACGGCTGAGCAGACGGCCGGCAATGTAGCCTGCGAGCAAGCCTGTGCCCGACACGCGGAATGTGCCTTCGCCTGAAGCGATGTCTGTCGCAATAATGCGGTTACGCTCGGCGTCCAGTTCAACGGTAAAGATATCTGTATCGCCGGCGTCCTGAACATTGTTTCCGTTCAAATCAGAATACCCGACAAAGGCTGCGTCTTCACGAAGTTTAACGCCGATTGGCTTTTCATAAAAACGCGGATCGAGGTTCATGGCCTGGTGCATAAGACCTGTAAATTCGTTGACCTTCATTTCGGCTTCCGTCTGCGCCTCAGGCTTTTCAAATTCTTGCTCGGCAAATTCGAGGGCCATAACCGTGCGGTCAAGCACAGAGCCCAAGTCAGGCCCCTTTGGCGCTGCAGCGCTGCAGCCGGCAAGTAAGGCAGCGGAGACCACTGCGGCGAAAATGTGCGAAATACGGATCACTATGTATCCTCCCTGTTGATTTAATTTGAGCATAGACGGGGGGGCGCGTCTTTCAAGCACAATCTTTGCCGGCAAAATTGAGCCTTTGTAAGCGCGCTTGAACGCGTGCGACAAATCGCTTATGCCGCGATAAAGGAGATGTCATGGCGGGAATTCTATCACGATTAGGACTGAGCGGCGGCAACGGTCCAAACCGCGTCTTTCGCCCGATGACCGACGCCGACGTGCCGGCGGTGCTTGAGATTATATACGACCATGACGAAGATGACGGCGAAGAAGCAGAGCTCGTCTTTCGCGAAAGCCTTGCAGACAAATATGTCATGGAATTTGAAGGCCGCATGATGGGCATGACCGGCTTTCGCGTCGATACTCACACCAATAATACGGCATGGCTGTCCTTTACCTATATCCATTCCTTTTTTCGCGGCAACGGCAATGGGTATTGGATGATGTTAGAGCTGCGCAATGTT
Source organism: uncultured Robiginitomaculum sp. (assembly GCA_938010385.1). Lineage (GTDB taxonomy): Bacteria > Pseudomonadota > Alphaproteobacteria > Caulobacterales > Maricaulaceae > Robiginitomaculum. The sequence continues at coordinate 5,249 of CALLVD010000053.1, read as the reverse complement.
TTGGAAGCCCAAGGCATAGAACGCCTGTTCATTGCGACATCGGATTACAAGGATGAAGACACAGGCGAAGACATCTATCTGCCGGCGCGTAATTTTTATGAGCAGAAATTGCAGGCCCGCCGGGATTTATGGGTGGAAGATTTCTACGCCCCCGGCGATTCGCGCTATGTCTACAGCCTGCCCGTGACAGAGCGCTCCGAAGCACAGAGCCCCATTCCGGAAGATGCCACCGCCCGATTTATCGGCGTTGAAGAGGTTGAAGAATCCGAATCAAGCTATATCGCCGAATGGGAAATGCTGCCCGTTGAAGACGGCGTCACGCCGAGCCGGTTTGAGACTAAAACCTTGGCGCAATTGATTGAAGAGGTCGACAGCTATGAGGGCAGGACTTTGTTCGTCACCCTGCCCGATGTGGTTTCGGCCAAGCACGAAGCAGAGTTAAAATCCGCCGGATTTAAAGACATTGGCAGCCTCGGCGATTATTTCTCTGCCGGCGTGGACGAGATTTGGTGGAGCTATCGTTTTGACTGACAACGCGCCGCCAAAACCGGCTGACCCGCTTGTCGATTATTTTATCACAAAGGACGGGCAAACCTTTGCCGGCTATCATTTATTGGTCGAAATTTGGGGAGGGTCCGGCCTGACCGACAGCGCCCGTGTTGACGCCGTTTTGCGCGAGGCCGCGAGCGCGTCCGGCGCAACCATATTGCACAGCCATATGCATCACTTCTCCCCCTTTGGCGGCGTGTCGGGCGTCGTCCTGCTGGCTGAATCGCATATCTCCATCCATACATGGCCGGAGCGCGACTACACTGCTATCGACATTTTCATGTGCGGAGACTGCGACCCGCATTTGGCGGTGCCGGTACTTACGGCCGGATTTTCGCCGGAGCGGATAGACGTGCAGGAAATACGGCGCGGTATTTTGGAGACATAAAAAAGCCCCGCATATTGCGAGGCTTTTTTTAACTGTCCGAAGCGGCTTCGCCGCAAATTTACCGTTCAAACTTCATGAATTTCAGCTTGCGCGGAATATCGGCATCGGGGCCGAGGCGGCGCTTTTTGTCCTCAATATAATCGGCGAAGTTACCTTCAAACCATTCGACATGGCTGTCACCTTCATAGGCCAGGATATGCGTGGCAATCCGGTCGAGGAAGAAGCGATCATGGGAAATAATCACGGCGCAGCCGGCAAATTTTTCCAGCGCGACTTCAAGCGCGGACAGGGTTTCGCGGTCCAAATCATTGGTCGGTTCATCGAGCAGCAGCAGGTTGGCCGGCTTGGTCAACATTTTGGCCAAATGGACGCGATTACGCTCCCCGCCTGACAAATTGCCGACAATCTTTTGCTGGTCCGTGCCTTTAAAATTAAACGCCCCGACATAGGCGCGCGACGGAACATCGCCGCGCGGGCCCATAGAAATCACGTCAAGGCCGTCAGAGATCGCTTCCCAGACATTCTTACTCGGGTCGAGCACGTCACGGCTCTGATTGACATAGCCGAGCTTGACCGTTTCGCCGACTCGGAAAGAGCCTTCGTCCGGCTGCTCTTCGCCGGTGATCATTTTAAACAGCGTCGTTTTACCCGCGCCGTTCGGGCCGATGACGCCAACAATACCGCCGGGCGGCAGGTTGAAGGTCAAATCCTTTATCAGCATTTTATCGCCGAAAGATTTGGTGACGTTCTTCACCTCAACCACGACATTACCCAGACGCTCTGCGACAGGAATGCGGATTTCCGCTACGCCGACCTGTTCACGCTCGGCCTCGTCACGCATTTCGTTATAGGATTTAATCCGCGCTTTGGATTTGCTCTGACGGGCTTTGGGCGAGGATTGAATCCATTCCAATTCGCGTTTCAGCGCCCGCTCTTTGGCATCGCCTTCGCGGCCCTCTTGGATCATACGTTTGGATTTTGCGGCCAGCCAAGAGGAGTAATTCCCCTCATGCGGCAGGCCCCGCCCACGGTCTAGCTCAAGCGTCCAATCGGTCAGATTATCGAGGAAGTAGCGGTCATGGGTAATCAGGATAATCGCGCCGGTAAATTTCTTCAGGTAATTTTCCAGCCAAGCCACAGTCTCCGCGTCCAAATGGTTGGTCGGCTCATCCATCAACAGCAGGTCAGGCTTTGACAGCAGCAGCTGGCAAATCGCAACGCGGCGCGCCTCACCGCCGGACAGATTATCGACAGGCCAATCTTTGGGCGGACAGCGCAGCGCGCCCATCGCCATTTCAATTTTGCTGTCAATATCCCACGCATCGCGCGCGTCGACCTGCTCTTGCAGCGCGGTCATTTCTTCCATCAGCTCGTCTGTATATTCTTCGGCCATCTTGGTCGCGACGGCATTATAGGCGTCAAAAATCTGCTTATCTTCACAGCCGACAATCACATTGCCCCATACGTCTTTGGACGTGTCCAGCTTTGGCTCTTGCGGCAGATAGCCGACCTTGGTGCCTTCGGCCGCCCAATGCTCGCCGGTGACGTCACTGTCTACGCCCGCCATAATTTTAAGCAGGGTCGACTTACCCGAGCCGTTCACACCGACAACGCCGATTTTCGCGTCCGGATAGAACGACAAATGGATATTGTCGAGAATGGTTTTATTGCCGAACTTTTTTGATAGGCCCTGCATATGATAGATAAATTGGCGCGCCATAACGGCTCCTGCATTTTGCGGAAAAACTGATTGCCCGCGATATGCTATGATGCGCCGATGAATGCAAGGGGCAAGCGCGCCCGCCCGGCCATCACATAATGATTTCACCCGGACGCTGCCGAATTTCATCCCGTAAGCAAAGCGTATACGCCCGCTTACGCTCGCATTATGCACCCCGCTTTCGCTTGAAATCCGAAACACACACGCTATCGTGGCAGCAGTTGAAAGGCAGATTTATGGCATTGGTGGGTATTGATTTAGGCACGACGAATTCACTGGTTTCAGTGTTCACGGCGGACGGGCCGCAGCTTATTTTAAATGCGCTGGGCGAGGCTCTGACCCCGTCGGCGGTCGGCCTGTCGGATAAAGGCGACATCATTGTCGGATCGGCGGCAAAGAACCGTCTGGTCAGCCACCCGGATAAAACCTTTGCCCGGTTCAAACGCTACATGGGCGCGAACCGCGAAGTGAAGATGGGCAAAAAAACCTACCGCGCCGAGGACATGTCCGCCCTGATTTTGCGAAGCCTTAAAGAAGACGCCGAGCGCCATTTGGGCGAGCCTGTGGACCGCGCAATTATCTCTGTTCCCGCCTACTTTAATGACGTGCAGCGCAAGGCCACTTACGCCGCCGGTAAAATGGCCGGCTTGACCGTAGAGCGCCTGATCAATGAGCCGACAGCAGCCGCGCTGGCTTATGGCCTCAATTCCAAAGAGGACGAGAACACATTTCTGGTCATCGATCTGGGCGGCGGCACGTTCGATGTCTCAATTTTGGAAATTTTTGAAGGCGTGATGGAAGTGCGCTCTTCCGCCGGAGACGCGTTTTTAGGCGGGGAAGATTTCACGGACGCCATTGTCGGGCATTTCTGCGAGCAGCTGGATAAAAAGCCGGACGAGCTGAAACCCGGCGTCAAAGGCTTGCTGCGCGATTTGGCCGATAAAGCCAAAATTCAACTGTCGAGCAAGCATGAAGCGAGCGTCAAATTTATCGACCGATCAGCCAAGAAGCCCGAAGAAAAAACGCTGACCATTTCGCGCGAAAAGTTTGAGACGCTGAGCGAGAGCCTGATTAAGCGTATGCGCCGTCCCATACAGCGCGCCATTATGGACGCTGACCTTCGCGCTGACGATATTGATCGTGTTGTCATGGTCGGCGGAGCAACCCGCATGCCGGTTATCCGGGCTATGATAACGCGGCTTTTAAAACTGTTCCCGGAACACAGCCTTGACCCCGACCACGTCATTGCGCTCGGCGCAGCTGTGCAGTGCGGCCTCTTGGACCGCCACGAAGCCTTGGAAGACATCGTCATGACCGATGTTGCTCCGTTCACATTGGGCACGGAAATTACTGTAGAGCCGCGCCCCGGCGTCTATGAAACCGGGCATTTCCAGCCGATTATTGAACGCAATACGGTCATTCCGGTGTCCCGGGTCGCCACGAACTCTACTATCCGCAAAGGCCAAAAAGGCGTCGACATTGTCGTCTATCAGGGCGAGAGCCCGATGGTCGCCAATAATGTTAAGCTGGGCTCTTTCTACGTTGCTGTCCCCCATAACCCCCAAGGCCATGAGAGCTTTGATATTCGTTTCACCTATGATGTCTCAGGGATTTTGGAAGTTATCGTAACGACGCTGTCGGATAATAAGAGCAAGACTCTTGTTATCGAAGGCAATCCCGGCTCTATTCCCAAAGAGGAAATTGTTCGCCGTTTCAAAGAGCTCGAAAAGCTGAAAATTCATCCGCGCGACGCGGCAGAAAATACGGCGCTGATTTCGCGTTTCGAGCGCGCCTATGAGAACAGCCTCGGAGATTTACGGCAACAAATCGGCCAAGGCTTGGCCCAATTTCAAGCCATACTCGACGGGCAAAATGATACGGATATCAAAATGGCCCGCGAACAGTTTTCACAATTTCTGACCGAAATTGAAAACATGGACGTGTTCTAGGTTTGTCATCGCCCTGGAAAACCCTCGGACTGGACGGCCCGACATCTGATTTGAAAGCGATAAAGCGTGCCTATGCGGCAAAGCTGAAAGTGACGCGGCCGCAGGATGATCCGGAAGGGTTTATGGCGCTGAGGGAGGCGCTGGAGCTGGCGAAACAGTATGCTGCCTATCAGGATTATAATCCGGCCGATATAGATGTCGCGCCCGAAACTGTAACCGAGCCCAAACCCGCCGCTGTCCAAACGCCCGAGATTGTTCAGCCTGCTGCGCGCGATATACCCGAGACCTCGCTTCCCGCGGACCCCGGCTTTACGTCTGATGATGTCATGGCGCAGGTCAATGCGATCCTTGATGACCCAAAGACAATTCATGATCCGCAGGCATGGCAAGCCGCTTTGGCCGGCGCAGTTGATCTCGACATTCATGAATACAGTCGGTTTGAACATCGTCTGACGGATCGCCTGCTGGACCTTTATGATTACGACGTGCTCGCCTATGCGCCGCGAAAACGGTTTTCAAAAAAACAGCGGCATATAAAGCCGGACACGCTGAAAACTGTTTATCGCCAAATGGGATGGAATGAAGAGCGGCATCGCCCGGATAATTTGCGAGAGCCGTTAACATGGCTGGTCTATGAGGGCGG
>CALLVD010000052.1 GCA_938010385.1 uncultured Robiginitomaculum sp. | reverse complement strand
GGGCAGGCGCAGGTTTTCGCCGGGCTCAATGCGGTAAGGCGCGTAAACGCCGGAGCTGCGACTAAGGGCATCTAAAGACACGCAATAGCGTTTGGCCAGTGAATACATGGTGTCTCCGCGGCGCACGCGATGGGTGGCTGTATTGTAAGCGGGCGTGCGGTCGGCGGCTTCAAAAACCTGAGGCGCCGAATTATAACTCTGAACGGGACGCGCGGTTCCGCTGACATCATCAAGCTCGTAAATGCGCTCCGGGCCGTTATCAACGGCAACGCGAATAGTGCGCGGTCCGGCGAGCTTTGGCTCGGCAATGGCTGCAGTTGTGTAAACCGGCTGCGGCGCGGAATAAACAGGGGCGGGCTCAATAGTGCGGGTCACTGTGGCCGGCGCTTGGTAAGTGCTGCAATCAATCGCGACATCAGTGACGACATTTTGCGAGTTACCGCTCTCATCAATGACAACCAAGCGGGTTTTAGAGTTACGGGCTTTGGCGCAGGCCAATTCGCGTTCAGCGTCGGTGAAGTAGCTGCGCTGAGAGGCCGGGATAATCATGACCGGCTTTTTCGTTGGCTTAATCGTTTTGATAATGCCGGCCGTTTTGACGGCTGCCTTTCCGCTCGTCGATTGCGGCTCGACTGTGATGCAGGCGCTTAAGGTAGCAGCGGCGGCAGAGGCAGTGAGTAAAAGACGGATTGCGGACATAGTAATCTCCTGAATACAGTTGCCGAGACAGTAGTTTTGTTATGCCTAACAGGACGTTAATTTTACCAAATCTCAGCTGCGAAAAGGAATTGAATCTTGACTCACTGTGCCCGTCATTGCATATCGCTCGCAGGCCACGTCTTCCTACCAAGGCGCAACTTTTTAAGCGGTACAAAAACGCCGTTTTTGGAGCATAGATATGACAATAGTCACGAAGCCCGGCGTAAAGCCGGCAAACCCGTGTTTTTCAAGCGGACCAACGGCGAAATTCCCCGGTTGGAAAATTGAAGACCTCAATTTGGATATTGTCGGACGCTCGCATCGCTCTGCCATCGGCAAAGAGCGGCTCAAGCTTGCGATTGATCTGACCCGCGAAGTTTTGGGCGTGCCTGACGATTACCGCATCGGTATCGTTCCGGCGTCTGATACCGGCGCGGTTGAAATGGCCATGTGGTCTATGCTCGGGCAGCGCGGCGTTGATGTTGCGGCGTGGGAAAGCTTCGGCCAGGGCTGGGTGACGGATGCTGAAAAGCAGCTGCCGCTTGAGGATCTGCGCATTCTAAAAGGCGATTACGGTCAATTACCGCCGCTGAATGATTACACCGGCGACCGCGATCTGGTCTTTACATGGAACGGGACAACATCCGGCGTTCGCGTGCCAAACGCTGATTTTATTCCGGCGGACCGCGAAGGCATTACGATTTGCGACGCCACCTCTGCGGCGTTCGCGCAAAAGCTTGAATGGGACAAGCTGGATGTTACGACCTTCTCTTGGCAGAAAGTCATGGGCGGCGAGGCGGCTCACGGCATGCTGGTTTTATCACCGCGCGCTGTCGAGCGTTTAGAGAGCTATACGCCGCCATGGCCGCTTCCGAAGATTTTCCGCCTGACTAAAGGCGGCAAAATCAATGAAGGCATTTTCAAAGGCGCGACGATTAACACGCCGTCTATGATTGCGACTGAGGATTATATTCTGGCGCTGGAATGGGCAAAAACTGTCGGCGGCACGCAAGGTCTTTTGGACCGCGCGGATGAAAATGCCAAAGTACTTTGGGATTGGATTGAGGTTACGCCTTGGATTAAAAACCTGGCGCAAAATGATAATGAACGCTCCAATACCGGCGTGTGCATGGTGTTTGACGATGCGCGTATTTCGGACGCGGCCGCTTTTGCAAAATCATTTGTAGCGCTTCTGACCGAGGAGGGGGTTGCCCTTGATTTCGGATCTTATCGCGACGCGCCGGCCGGCCTTCGCATTTGGGCGGGCAGCGCGATTGACGCAGATAATTTGCGTGATTTGCTGCCGTGGCTGGACTGGGCTTTCGCGCAGTTGATTGCCGACACCTAAATCCAAAATCGAATGTCTTTCAAAGACTTAAATTATTTTCTTAAAAGGAGAGTGTCATGCCAAAGGTGCTGATCTCTGATAAAATGTCCGCTTCCGCTATGGAAGTTTTCAAAAATCGCGGCGTCGATGTAGACGTTATTACAGGCCTGTCAAAAGACGAGCTGATTAAAATTATTCCTGACTATGACGGTCTGGCTATTCGCTCTTCAACGACGGCGGATGCCGATATTATTAATGCGGCGACAAACTTAAAAGTCATTGGCCGCGCCGGTATCGGGACGGACAATATTGATAAAACGGCGGCGACCGCGCGCGGGATTGTTGTGATGAACACCCCTTTCGGGAATGCTGTAACAACGGCCGAACATGCCATCGCCATGCTGTTCTCTGCCGCCCGTCAAATCCCGGCCGCTTCCGCCCGCACGCAAAACGGCGAATGGCCAAAGTCTGATTTTAAAGGCGTTGAGCTTTTTAATAAAACGCTGGGCATTATCGGCTGCGGTAATATCGGCGCATTGGTAGCCGAGCGCGCCTTGGGCTTGAAAATGAAGGTCATTGCTTTTGACCCTTACTTAACCCCCGAGCGGGCCGTGAAGTTGGGCGTGGAGAAAGTTGAGCTGGAACAGCTTTTCCGCCGCGCCGATGCGATTACCCTGCACACGCCGCTGGTTGACGGCACGCGCGGAATCGTCAGCCGCGAAATGTTGGCCATTACAAAAAAGGGCGTGATTATTGTAAACTGTGCCCGCGGCGGCCTGGTTGATGAAGAGGCGCTCAAAGATGCGCTTGACGCCGGCCACGTTCGCGCTGCGGCTTTGGACGTCTTTGTAACCGAGCCGGCCAAAGAGCATGCCTTGTTCGGCACGCCGAATTTCATCGCAACGCCGCATTTGGGCGCGTCTACTTTAGAAGCGCAGGAAAACGTCGCTGTTCAGATCGCTGAGCAAATGGCGGATTACCTGCTCTCCGGCGCGGTTTCCAACGCACTGAACACGCCGTCTATTTCGGCCGATGAAGCGCCGCGTCTTAAACCGTTTGTCGATTTGGCGCAAAAGCTTGGCACAATGATGGGCCAGCTCTTGTCGGATCCGATTATGTCCGCCGAATTCGCCTATAAGGGTGAAGTGACCAAACTGAATACTAAGCCAATGACGGCAGCGGCTCTGTCGGGCATTTTGCGTGAAACCATGCCGGATGTGAACGCGGTCTCTGCTCCGGGGTTAGCGGCAGAGCGCGGAATTGAAGTCAAAGAAAGCTATGTCGATACGGCCGAGCGCGCTGATTCTCTGATTCGCATTACGGTTCAAACCAAAGAGCGCGTCTTTGCGATTGTCGGCACAATCTATCGCGGCGAGCCGCGCATTGTGCGTCTGTTCGGCGTGCCGATGGACGCGGCGTTCTCTGATAAAATGCTTTATGTCCGCAACAGCGATAAGCCGGGTTTTGTCGGCGCGCTGGGTAAATTGCTGGGTGATAATGACATCAATATTGCGACCTTCTCTATGGGCCGTATGGAGCAGGGCGGCGAAGCCGTTTGTCTGGTCTCCGTCGACGGGGAGGTTAGTAAAGAGGTCAAAGCGGCGATTAAGAGCATTCCTCAAGTGCTGATTGTCAACTCGGTCACACTTTAACATCACGGCAACGGTTATATTGCCCTGCGGCGCGTTTCCTGATTGTGACCGCGCCGCAGGGCTTTTTATTATCGCCCATGTATTACCCGCGCGTGCTTACCCCGGGGTTACCCACAAAAACCCCTTTTAAAGAGTCGCATTTACGCTTTCATTGGTCTAAAGCCTATAAAAGCCTAATGAGCAAATTCTGACGGCGCGTGTCTTTAGGGCCCGCGCCTTTTGTATGAGATAAATAGAGGGTTTTATGGCCAATGTTGTTGTCGTCGGCTCCCAATGGGGAGACGAAGGAAAAGGTAAGATTGTTGATTGGCTCTCAAGCCGCGCCGATGTTGTGGCACGGTTTCAAGGCGGTCATAATGCCGGACATACGCTGGTTATTGACGGAAAAGTTTATAAGCTGAGCCTGCTGCCCTCGGGCATTGTACGCGGCGGAAAAATGTCCGTTGTCGGTAACGGCGTTGTTGTCGACCCTTGGGCCCTTATGGATGAAATGGCCCGCGTCAAAGAGCAGGGCGTGAAAATCACGCCTGAAAACCTGATGATTTCCGATACAGCGGCGCTGATTTTACCCATCCACGGCGAGCTTGATGCCATCCGTGAAAACCGGGCTGACGGCGTGAAAATCGGAACGACAAAGCGGGGCATTGGCCCGGCTTATGAGGACAAAGTGGCCCGCCGCGCCATTCGCGTTTGCGATTTGGCCGATCCTGATCACTTGCCGGCGCGGGTTGCTAACCTTTTGCATCACCACAATGCGCTGCGCCAAGGTTTGGGGCATGAGCCGGCCGACGCAGATGAGCTGACGCAAAAATTACTCGATATCGCGCCGACAATCCTGGAATTTGCCGGGCCTGTTTGGCAGGCCTTGGACGAAGCCAACCGCGCTGACAAACGCATTCTGTTCGAAGGCGCGCAAGGTGCCATGCTCGACATTGACCACGGCACTTATCCGTTTGTTACATCGTCAAACACAATCGCCGGCCAAGCAGCGGCAGGCACAGGAATGGGCCCGCGCGCGCTTAACTATGTCCTTGGCATAACCAAAGCTTACACAACGCGGGTCGGTGAGGGGCCTTTCCCGACAGAGCTGACCGACGCAATCGGCCGGCGCTTGGGCGAGCGCGGTCATGAGTTTGGCACGGTGACCGGTCGCCAGCGGCGCTGCGGTTGGTTTGATGCGACTATGGTCAAGCAAGCGGTGATTACCGGCGGCATTGACGGCATCGCCCTGACCAAACTTGACGTGCTTGACGGCCTTGCAGAGCTGAATATCTGCACAGGCTATAAGCTGAACGGTAAGATTATGCGCCGCTTCCCTTCAGGTATGACTAATCAGGCCAATGTCACACCGATTTATGAAAGCATGCCGGGATGGCAAGGCAGCACGCAGGGCGCGCGCAGCTGGGCTGATTTGCCGGCCGAAGCGGTAAAATATGTCCGCCGCGTTGAAGAGCTTATCGGCTGCCCTGTCTCAATGGTGTCCACATCGCCTGAGCGTGAAGACGTCATCCTGATGCGTGACCCGTTCAAAGCTTAAACAGCAGGTTTTTCGGCGAATTGCATTCTATCGCGCTGCGCCGAAGCTACGCGCTGTTCACAACTGTGTCATAAGCCAAGGTGCGTCTTGAAACTGACATATAGCCGGCATAGCGTGGCGCAAATCATATAAACGGAGAGCCTTGATGGACGGACTACAGGTAGAAACGAATGCAGATGTACGCGCGGATGTGCAGGAACGGTACGCGGCAGGCGCGAATGAGCGCGAAGAATTGCTGTGCTGCCCGGTGGATTATGATCCGCAATATCTGAAAATGATTCCCGAAGAAGTGCTTGAGCGCGACTATGGTTGCGGTGACCCGTCCCGTTATGTGCGCGAAGGTGATGTTGTGCTCGATCTTGGCTCCGGCGGCGGTAAGATTTGCTTTATTGCGTCTCAAATTGTCGGCCCTAAAGGCAAGGTTATCGGCGTTGATATGACCGATGATATGTTAGAGCTTGCCCGCCGCACGGCTCCCGTCATTGCCGAGCGCACAGGTTACGCCAATGTCGAATTTAAACGCGGCCACATCGAAGATTTGAAAACGGATCTGGATGAGCTCAATAAGTGGCTCGCCGCCAATCCCGTCACCGATGCCGCCGGTATGGAGCGCATGGAAGAGGAAATCCTGCGCATGGGTAAAGAGATGACGATGATCCCGGATAATTCCGTCGACGTCATTGTGTCTAACTGCGTGCTGAACCTCGTATCAGACTCAAAGAAAAAGCAGATGTTTGCGGAAATGTTCCGCGTGTTGAAAGTCGGCGGCCGCGTGGCGGTTTCCGATATCGTGTCTGATGAAGACAGCCCGGAAAGCTTAAAGCAGGATGCTCGATTATGGTCCGGCTGTATCTCAGGCGCGCTGCGCGAGGACGAGTTTTGTACGGATTTGGAAAAGGCCGGTTTCCACGGCATTCACATTGATAAATTTGAATATGAGCCTTGGCAGATTGTTGAAGGTATTGAGTACCGCTCGGCAACTTACTTGGCTTATAAAGGCAAGCACGGTCCCTGTTATGAAAAGAACCAAGCGGTTATTTACAAAGGCCCGTTTCGTCAAATTCAAGATGATGACAATCACACATTCATGCGCGGCGAGCGCAGCGCCGTATGCGAAAAGACGTTTAACCTCTTGAAACAAGAGCCTTATGCCGATCTTTTCTACTTCATTGAACCGGCGACAGAGGTCACCGAGCAGATTGATTTTGAAACCGGTTGCGCCGTGCGCCGCCGCGATCCGCAAGAGACCAAACTCGGTAAAGCCAAGATTACGTCTGACCCCAGCCAGCGGGACAGCTGCTGCTGATATGCGGGCGGTTGCGTCATTAATTTTCGCAGCCGCCATGATGGCCGGCTGCGAAACAATCGATAAACGTGATGATGTTATGATGCAGTCAGGCGATGATTACGACATGGTCAAAACCGATGCGCGTACGATTGCCGAAAATGAACGGACGCACATTCGCTTCGAAGAGACGGCCTGCTTTGGCACGTGTCCGGTCTATGAGATGTTCGTCACGCCGGATGACCGGTACTATGTCTATCCCGAAGCTCATGTTCACCGCGAAAAGCCATATGCAGGGGAGCTGGAGCGCGGCAGCTTTGAAAAGCTGCGGATGCTGATAAAATCGCCGCAATATACGAGCCTGAAAACAGACTACACATGCCGCCCCGTCAGCGACATGCCCGGCGCGCAATTTGAGTTGACCGAAGACGGGTTTAACAAAACCGTCGACGCTTATTGGGGCTGTAATGACCCGGATATGCCGCGGGTCAAAACGCTTTTCAAAGAGGCGATGCGCCTGCTCGATTTAAACCGGACGGTTTATAAAAAAGTGCGCGGCGGCGATGGCGTTGATTACCCCAACTATTAATTCTCATACGGAATGGTCGTAATCGACGTCGGGATAATGATAAACTCATAGGGCAGGTGGAAAATCAGATTCACATCCCCGCCGCGGCTCCATTTCATCTCTCCGTCCAGCCCGTCTAATATGACCCGATAATCATCGCCCAGCGCAGTAGTGGTCTGGCGGATTTCTGACGTGATGGCGCGGATAAGTTCGCTGCGATATTGGCGCGGATTGACGACGGAAAGCTGCACATCCTCAAACCAGTTAACCGTCGTGCGGCCAACGCCGTCCAGATCATCTGCAAAGTCAGTCAGCTTGGTTGCCAGAACATAGCTGTCCGTGACGGTCGCCGGAATTGCGGTCTTTAGCTGAATATTGGCAACGGATGTGTCGGGGCGGTTGCCGCTGCGTATGCCATCTTCAAAGCCCTGCGCGGTCAAGGGACGGACGAGGTTGTTTTCATCGATAATTGACAGGCTTATGCTCGGGTCGGCCTTGGCCGCTTCGACGATGGCCTCCATTGTCGCTCTGATTTCCGGCAAACGCTCTGCCGCCAAGCGCCGGTCATTTTCGAGCGTTAACTGCAGCAAAAAGAAGTCACCTTGTTTTTCGAGCACAACGCCCGGGGCATCAGCGGCGCGGCGCATGCCCGTCACGACGATTTCCTCCGGCTGCGCAAAGGCAGGCAAAGCGGAAAAAAGGGCTGTTGCAGCGGTTAGGACTGTCACGGCGCAGGTTTTGAAGATTGGCATTTCATATCCTTTCGTTTAGCCCTGACTGAACAGGGAAGGGGGAGGCCTCGCAAGGAGATTCCCCTGTCAGGCGTAAATTTCGGCCAAATCATGACTGCTATTGTCATATTCACGCCTTACAAAAACGCTATGCAAGTGGTGAAAACCCCGTTATTTCGGGGCTTATAACCTAAAGGAACCTGCTATGATTAAACGTACTGTCCTGTTTTGCGCCGCTTCTGCCGTGCTTAGCGCCTGCGCGACGACGCAGCCCGAGGCTCCGATACGGGAGCAGGTCGAGGTCGAGCCTGTGCCGATCAGAACTTGCTCTTTCACGTCAGAGCTGAAAAAGGTCGTCATCCCGGCCGAATACCGCGAAGGCTTTACAATCAACTCAGTTGAGAACACGCCGGAATACGTAACGGACCCGGAAACGGGCGAAGTGCGTGAAGTCACGACGCAGGGCCAAGGCGTGAAAACGCCCTATAAAATTCTGGTCAAAGAAGAAGAGGTTTACTACGTCAACGCCGAGGATAAAAAAGTCACAAATATTTGCGGGCCGGATACGCCGGCCAATGCCGTTAAGGTTGAAGAGGGCGTGGACGATATGATGATTGTTACGCCCGGCAGCTAAAGCTTAAAAAAGAAGCATCAAAAAAGGCCCTGTCAGTGACAGGGCCTTTTCTTATTTCGCAGTGTCACGGCAGGCCGCGACAGACTGATTAGTCAGCCATTTGAATGTTTTCAACAGCAGACTTGCCGGAGCGTTTGTCGACGGCTGTGTCATAAGAGACTTTGTCGCCTTCGTTCAGGCCTTGCAGACCGGAGCGCTGAACAGCAGAAATGTGCACAAATGCATCATCTCCGCCATCGTCAGGGGAAATAAAGCCGAAGCCTTTAGTGGTGTTGAAGAACTTTACAGTACCGTTTTGCATTGACATGGATTTTATCCTTTCACGTCATATTGTGCCACCCAAAGAATGCCGGGCGGCGGGAAGTCGACTTAGGATTTTAAATTCACAGTCTCTGCACTTTTGGAAGGCGCAGAAGGCAGCCCGGTTGTCCGGCCGTAATCGATAAGTCTCACATAGGCCCAAAATGCGGCATACGCAAGAGGCAGCATATCACAATTACGCAGGCTCCGCCGGTCCCGTTTAAACCCGTCAGACTTTCTCCAGCCACCCGCGATAGTGTGCAATTCTGCCCGCCAGCGGCACTTTCACATTGATATTAAAGTGAAATTTCCCGTTTTCCTCATACTCATAGCTGTCTTCTTTGGGAAGCATAAAGCGTGGAATCGGAATACCGAAAACGCTGACCCGGCGCGGAATGAGGTGCAGCCGGCCGTTTTCAATAATGCAGGCCAGTGCGATCTTCGCCGGTCCGAATTGTTCCACAAGCAGGCGTTCATTCTTGCCTTTGCCGGCAGAAAAGCGGCTTTTGAAACGGCGCTTGCCAAATTTTCGCTCCCAAACTTCACCGCCGGCGTCTTGGTGAACGTGAACATCCAGCGGCCAATCCCCTGTTTTCAGGGTCAAACCGACAATGCGCGCAATAAGCTTGCCGAGCGGATTGCTCGCGGCGACAGCGCTCGCCTGTCCGCGCCAATGATGCGGGCGGGTTTGACTGTGAAACATTTGTAGGCTTGGCGCCAAATTATCGAACGCGCTGCCCGCAACAGTTTCAAAAATAGGGGCATCCGTTTCGCTGTCATTGCGAAACCCGGCGTAGATTTCGCGGCCTTCAAATAAGGCCATATAGTCGCTGACTTCCAGCTCCCGGCTCGCAACCCGTGCGCCCGGTGCAGGCTTTACGCCCGCCGCGCGTTTGCGAATGAGCGCTTCTACGGCCATGGACGGGATATAGGGGCCGTCATCGCCTTCGGCCAGCAAATGCCAGCTCGCCGCCGCCGGCGCGCCCGCCTTGTCGACGCCTGCGGCGCGCACAAACATGCCGCCGCGATGCTCGCCAAACTTCATCTTGTTGAGTACCCAAAAGAAGAACGGGGAAAACACTTCAAAAGAGGGCAGTTTTAAAACTGCGCGGGTTTTAGCCAGCAGGTTAAGCACGCGGTGCAGGCTTTCCGGCACCGGCCCTGCGCCCATCCAAATATCGCGTAAGTCAGGATTTTGCGCTGGCAGGATTTGCAAATCAGGCACATCGACTAAGCTGAAATGCAGATTTTTCAGCGGTAAACGGCCGGGCGTCGCAATAGTATAGCGCAGGCTCTCGGCCAGTCCCTTGGCAGTATAGGCTGTGCCGCCTCGGGTCAGTTTTACATCCCCGCCGGCGTAAGACACAACGGCCCGCATGACGTTCAGGCCGATGCCCGCATAAGGAGACGGCGCTATACCGCCGGTCAGGCTGTGTACGGTCATGGTCTTTTGAAATTCGCGCAGCACGGCGGCGGTCAGGACCGGAAAGCTGCTGACCCCGGATAATATTGTGATGCCTTTTTCTTTAGCCTCAGTGTCAAACCGGCTGACGCCAAAGGCGAAATCGGCCGCGTCGGCAAAATCCATATAGTCGATGCGCGCCTCCAGACAGGCGCGGATAACGCTGTAAGGATTATCGCCGTAATCCTGAAACGGACCGGAGGCATCAATCACCAAATCCGGCGCATGGTTTTGCAGCGCAGTCGCGATGTCGGCGCGGTCCAGCTTGACCGGCATAAACCGCGCCCGGCCGGTCAGAGCCTTGCACTTGGCTATCGCTTTGGCTTCGGTGCGCCCGCAGATCAGGACCTCGCAGTCCATATCAGAGATCAGCTCGGCCAGCCGTCCGCCAAACACGCCGTAACCGCCGATAATTAAAATTTTCACAGCTCAATCTCCGGGTCGTTAAATATGATGGCTTGGTAAATCATACGGCCAAACAGGCGGTGCTTAAGCAGGAGGGTAAATCTAAACTGCCCGCCGCCAAGGTCCTCATGACCGACATGCAGCGCCCCCGGGCTCAGAAAAGCCGGCAAATAGGCGCGCAGTTTGGCCCCGCCCAGATAATAGCGGTCGCTGTCAAACCACAGCGCGCCCCGGTCTTCACGCAGCCGCAGGGTCATACCGATGCCGGCGCCGATGTATTCTTCCAATCCGGTCGGGCCGGCAAACCGCTTGGTGCTGTGCAGGACTTGCGGAAAGCCTTTGGGCCGTCCGTATTGGCGCACCCAGAATTGACCGTTACCAAGCGCATCGTCGGTAATGCTGACAATGGCCGGCGCGCCTTCATTGCGGCTGTCCAGCGGAAGCGGAGCCCCGATGAGGCGCAAAAATTGCGCAAGCAGGCGGCCGGCGAGATTCATCTCAGTATGGTCAATGCGGCCCAGGTAAACCCGCGCTTCGCCCGGCGCGACCTTGCTCGCAAACCGGTTTTGAACAGCGGCCGGCAGAGCTTGCCAGGCTTGCGGGCTGAGACAGTTTTGAAAGCGCTTATCGGCGGCGGTTACAGTTTGCGCTTTCGGTCCGAAACATCGGTCGTCTTTTAAGAGATAGCGCATAATCTGTCCTTTCGCTTCGGTCAGTCTTTGGGTTTTCGGCCCATATTCAGAAGGCCCACAATCTTGTCGCCCATTTTGACAAGTCTCAGCAGGGTCGGGGCGGGGACCCGCATCATTTGTTCATGAAACCCGCTGACGTCTTGGGTGAATTTCTGCATGGCCAGCAGGCGTTCGCGCTGCACAGGGCTAATGTTTTTATCCGCGTCAGCGGCAGCCAAGCAGGCATCCAGAGTTTCCAGCGCGGGCTCTAATTCGCGCTGCTTGCGCACGGCGGCGATGTGTTTGGCGATTTCCCAGACGTCCACTTCCGCCACGAAATGATCGCGGCGGTCTCCGGCGACGGGCTCTCGGCGAATAATCTTCCAGCCCAGCAGCTCTTTGAGCGAATTGGATACGTTAGAGCGGGCAATACCGAGGCAATCGCAGATATCTTCCGCAGTCATCGGCGCTTCGCTGATATAAAGAAGCGCGTGTATTTGCGCGACGCTGCGGTTAACCCCCCATTGGCCGCCCATATCGCCCCAGTGCAAAACGAAGCGCCGAATAGCCTGCGGCATGGTTTCTATTTTTTTAGTTATTTCTGTCATAACAGAAATATAGGAAATAGCGGCAGCGATTTCAAGCTTTGTTTACGGCCGGATTGACGCAGTGGCGGAGATGTTTTTGCCCGCTAAATTATGGGGCTGTTAACTAAACCTCTAATTAAAACCTTCACGGCTTACGGGTATAAACATCGTTCATAATGGGAAATGAACATGGATAAGTCACTTTATCCCAAGTCTAAACGGGCGGAATCGGGACAGAAAACAATTAAAAGCGCGTGCGCTGCGGCCATCATGACGGCGGCAGGCTTTGCCGTTTTGCCGTCTGCAGGCGCCTCTGTAATTGACAAGCCTTTCCTGCGGGCCGCCTCAATCGTTATCGTTATCGGCGGCAGTGATTTTTCCGAAAATGGCGGGCAGGCGCCCGTCGCCTATGATTTTAACTTACTGGACAATGTTCCGACAGGGACCGCAGCGAATGACATTATCGGCGCTGACGGGGTGACGATTAATTTTAACACGGGACGATATAATGCCTCCGGAGACGGGTCCGCCTCGGGATATGAATTTGAGGTCATAGATCCCGTCTCGGGCGGCGGGTTTACGTCGGTCGGTCCGCATCAGACCTTAGATGCCAATGACTCCTATTCTGCTTTTGAATTGGATCAGGACACAGATATTGATCTGGTTGTCGGCAATCGCGCCTCGCAATTCCTTGTCGTGTCAAATACAGCGTTTGATATTTACGGACAGGCGAGTGATTTGGTCAATACAGGCTCTTTCTCGGCATTGGATTACGCCAATATCGGTTATAGCTTGCGCGTGCGGCCATCAGGAGGCGGCAACACAGTTTGGCGCTGGGGCGAAAGAAGCCAAAATCCGAGCGCCGGCGGCAGCGGTATTATCAATGCTGTTAACGATCTGGGCGATATGAGCGCCGGCTTTACAAAAGTGTTTGACGGCGGGCGCAGAACGGCCGCCGCGCGCGGCAGTCTTTTGCAGCAGTCTGTGTCATTTCAATCGCGCTATCGCCTTCGCGCCGCCGGCAGCGTGCTTGGCGAGCTGCGAAACTACGACTTGTCCATGGGCCACGGTGAGCTTGGCGCGACCGTCACTTATACAATTTACACGCCGTAATCACATAATTGCGTAAGGGCGCGATTTAAAATGACAAACCCGCAGGCGGCTTCTATAGTCAGGGAGCAATCAATACAAAGGGTCATTTTTGTCTCCCGTCACACCATCTACGCGTTCCACAGGGGCGTCTCCGAAATCGATAAGCGCAGCCAAACGCGATGCGGCGTGGATGAAAGCTATTGCGCAGGATCAAAGCCAAAAAGCGCTGACTGATTTGTTTGCGATTTATGCGCCCAAGCTGAAAGGCTGGTTGATGGCGCGCGGCGTGGGCAATGGTACGGCAGAGGACATTGTCCAAGACGTGATGATTAAGTGCTGGACCCGCGCGCAATTATTTGACCCGGCGAAAGCCAGCTTTGCGACATGGGTTTACCGTATGACCCGCAATCGCTGGATTGACCATCAACGCAAGCACGGGCGCATGGATGTGCGCGATCCGGAGTTGATGAAAGCCATCGCCGATGACGAAGTGCCGTCCGCTGAGGCTAATTTCATGGCGCAACAAAGCAGCGAGTCCCTGCGCGAGCATATGGAGCGCTTAACCGATGCCCAGCGCGGCGCGCTGCGTATGGCGTTTATGGAATTTAAAACCCATAAAGAAATCTCCGAAGCCACCGGCCTGCCGCTCGGCACGGTAAAAACCCGCATCCGCAGCGCTATCCAAGCCCTGCAAGCCAGTATGAATGTGAGATTGCCGGGGAAGTAGGCGCGCAAAGCCAAACTCTCAGAGCTTCCACCCCAGGCTTTCCAAGATGCCGAGGCCGGCGGACAGAGCGACTAAGATTAATATAATAGCAAAAACGTTTAATTCGCTCGCGCCTGAGGTTTCGGTTTGTGTGACGGTCTCCCGTTGAGCCCAATTTTTTACCGTACCGCGCGGCGCAATTACGTCCAGATCGTCTTTCAGCCACGCCAGTTCTTGCGCAATTCCGGGATGGGCGCTTGTGTAATCGTGCCAATCCATGCGGTCAAAAATATAGGTCCCGATACGCGTTGAAATCAGCTTCGGTTTTCGGTTGCGATTATTGTTGGACTCATTGCCGTCATAGGCGCCGAAAATCTGTAAAAAGTAATCGCGCAGGCGGTGGTCAAACTCCACCCAATCATCCATGGGCTCGACTCGCGGATCGTCAAATATCTGCGCCCAGCTTTCTTTCTCGCTGCGTTTAAACGGATGCCCCATCATGACATGCACGGCGTCAACCAGTTGGGCCGCCGGGGACTGCTCGGGTATTTCAGGCTCCGGCTCGGACGGTTCGGGCAGCAAGTCGGACAGAAATATTGTTTCGTCCGGCGCCTTTTCCGGCGGCGCGGCGCGTCCGATGCCGTCTTCAGAAGCCGCAGGCGGTTCGGGCAGGGGCGCGGCCGTTTCAGATAACGGCGCACTATCGTCCTGCAACGCCTGCTGCGCGCTGCGCACCAAATATTGCCCGTGATTAAACGCATCGCGCAGCGCCATAAACCCTTCCGGGTCTTCTTCGGGCCGGGTGACTTTCAGCTTTTTGGCATAGGCCCGCTTCAGCGCCTTCATATCCTCCGGCGGGCCGTCCAGTCCGAGGGTTTTCCA
>CALLVD010000051.1 GCA_938010385.1 uncultured Robiginitomaculum sp. | reverse complement strand
CGCCAGCACAATCTCGATATTCGCGTGGCGCGCATTTTCAACACATACGGCCCGCGCATGCACCCCAATGACGGGCGCGTCGTGTCTAACTTTATCGTTCAAGCGCTAAAGGGCGAAGACATCACGGTGTTCGGTGACGGGTCACAGACGCGAAGCTTTTGCTATGTTGATGATTTGATACGCGGCTTCCTCGCGCTTATGGGCCAAGACGACACGGTCGGGCCGGTCAATATGGGCAACCCGAATGAGTTTACCATTCGCGAGCTGGCCGAAACGGTTGTTGAGCTGACCGGGGCGAAATCAAAACTGACATTTCAAAACCTGCCTCAAGATGATCCCAAGCAAAGGCAGCCGGATATCAGCCTGGCCAAAAAGCATTTGGATTGGGAGCCGCGCGTGCAGCTTCGTGAAGGGCTGACGCAGACGATCGCCTATTTTGATGCGCTGCTGAAAAAATCTGACAGCGCGCGAATTAACACGCCGGGGCTTTAGCCTGGCGTCACGCGCAGCAGCTTTCCGCTGTCGGTCAGGACATATATCGCCCCGTCCGGCCCGGTCTGAACATCGCGAATGCGCTCACCGAGATCATCCAGCCAGACTGTCTCTTTTTCCACCCGGCCGTCTTTCATTTGCAGGCGGTGGATTTGCCGAAATTTCAGCGCGCCGACTAAAATATCGCCGTCCAGACTTTCAAATAAATCGCCGCGATAAACGGTCATGCCCGACGGCGCGATGGAGGGCGTCCAGTTGTGAATGGCATCGGCCGTGCCGCCATAGCGATTATAAGGCGAGATTTGCGCGCCGGAATAATCCGTGCCGTAAGTGGCAATCGGCCAGCCATAATTTTGGCCGGCTTCAATCCGGTTGAGCTCATCACCGCCTTTGGGGCCATGCTCATGGCTCCAAATAATCCCGGTCTGGGAGTCTATTGCAAGGCCCTGCACATTGCGGTGGCCGGCGCTGTAAACTTCATGGGCCGCTTGCGGGTCACCGGCAAAGGGATTACCGCCCGCCGCTTTACCGGTTTGAGTGATGCGCAGGATTTTGCCCAAATGCGAGACGGGGTCCTGCGCGGCTTCGCGGTATGTAAACCCGTCGCCTGTGGTCAGCAGCAAAGTCCCGTCCGGCAAAAACGCCATGCGCCCGCCATAATGCTGCGCCGTGTCTTTAAGCGTCGATTCGAAAATGACCGCGCCGTCTGTCAAAGCATTGCCGGCTAAAACCGCTTTGAAAACAGAGGTAGCGTTGGCCGCGTCAGTCCCCTTGGCATAGCTGATAAACACAGTCTTATCCGCAGCAAAATCCGGCGACAGGATGATATCAAACAGGCCGGCCTGTCCTTCGGTATAAGGCTCCGGCGCGCCGGCAATATCGACCGCTTTGCCGTCCGGGCTGACCCGCTTTACGCCGCCGGTGCGCTGCGTGACAATTATGTCGCCGTCGGGCAAAAATGCGAGCCCCCAAGGCGTTTTCAGCGTGTCAGTGATCGTGTCGACCTTCAATGCCATCGTCTCTTGAGCAGGCGCGGACAGGGTCGGCGGCTTACCCGTCACCGGCGGGGCCGGCTTGCAAGCGGTGAGGGTGAGCCCTAAAATAGCGGCCGCCGTAAAAACGCGCATAATAACTCCGAATTGTCACGAAAGCGTGATAAGATGCGATTTGAAAATCTTGCTTAGCCTAGCCCATAGAGAGCCCATGTCCCAATCACAAAACCGGCATAGATCCCCATCTGCCAAGCCAAGCCTGACGCGCAGTGTTGCGCGCTGGGCTTTGGCCGTGATTGTGACGGCGGCCCTCGCGACTGTCATATCGGCGCAATTTGTTATTGCCGGATTGACGCACGCGGGGGCGCAGGTTTCCCTCGGCTCACGCTTAGCGATGAGCGGGAAAGATCTGATTGGCCTCGCACCGTTATATGCCGTATTTATTGCAATCGCATTGGCGGTTGCTTTCCTTGCGTCGCGGCTTATTGCACGTCTGATGCCGGGCTTGCGTAACGTCCTTTATATCGGGGCCGGCGCAGTTGCCATGCTCGTCATGCTTTTGCTGATGGAGCGTGTATTCTTCGGCGTGCCGATAATTGTGGGCGCACGCACGCCTTTTGGCCTTATCACCCAAATGCTGTGCGGTGCGGCCGGAGGGTATATTTTTTCCACTACAGGGCAGCGCAAGCCGGCCTGATCACATCTAACCGAAAAGAGACTGACAATGACTTTAAGAAAAACCCTTCTGATTGCGGCTGTATTTGCTGCTCTTCCTTTGGCCGGCTGCAGCAAAGCGCCTGAAGTGCCGTCCGCCAAAGCGGCTGCGGACAAGGCCAAAGCTATGACCGATAAAATTCCGGCCATGGATGCCAAGGCCAATGCGGTCTTAATTTACGCCGATTGGTGTAACAGCTGCAAAGTGCTGGACCCGAAAGTTCAGGCGGCCAAACCGATGTTTGACGGTAAGGGCCTTAATTTTGTGACCTTGGATTTCACCTCCAAAGACAGGGCTGATTTAATGGCGCAAGCCGAAGCGGCCGGCGTCGCGCCTGCCATTTCCGAAGCGCTGGGCGAGCAGGTTAAAACAGGCCAGCTTATTCTCGTATCGGCAGACGGCGAGCGGGTGATTTCCAAAGTGGGCATGAACCATACGCCGGCGGAAATCGCGGCAAAATTTAAAGATGCTATTGCCAAAGGCTAAACGTATCCCCCTTTTAAAAACAAAAAAGCGAAGCCGAGGCTTCGCTTTTTTATTAGGTATAATCGCTGTTTTACGCGGCGCTGCGAGCGCTTTGCGACAGCAGGATTTTATCAATCGTGTCGGCTTTCAAATCGTCAACGCTCGCGTCAATGCCCAATGAATTGGCCAGAGCCACAACATCTTTTTCAAGCATTTTCTTCAGCTCGGTTTTTGAATAAACCTTGCCGCCGGCCGGCCCGCCGTAAAGGGTTTTGCCGGCTTTTGCCATATCGATAAACATTTGCGGCGGGGTAAACCGCGCGCCGTAACGCTGGGTCATATTCTGCGCCGTAGCAACGAAATTATCGAGCCCGATTGTATCGATGTGTGACAGCGGTCCGCCGGTCCAAGGCGGGAAGCCCAGACCGAAAATTGCGCCCAAATCCGCGCTCTGCGGATCGGCCACAACGCCGTCAGCATAGCAGCGCGCCGACGGGATCATCAGTGCATAAAGCAGGCGCTGCTCGACCTCTTCCGGGCTTGGTTGCGTTTCGGCCAAGGGATAGTGATCCATCATGCCTTTCCACAAATCGAGACGCTTGCCGCTCTCGTCATAATTATAGAACCCTGCGCCAAAGCGGCGACCGGCCCGTTTTAAATCAACGACCATTTTTTCCATGAACGGCTCTGCGCCGTTCGGAACATAGGCGTCGCCCATTTCTTCGCGGGTCGAAGTCATAATGTCGTAGCCGAGTTTAAGCGTCGTATCGTCAGTCACCGCCAAAGGCCCGATGGGCAGGCCCAGATTGGCCGCGCAGTTTTCAATCAGCGGCATAGAAATGCCTTCCATTACCATTAGGACAGCCTCGTTGACATAAGGCGGGAAAACCTGATTGGTGAAGAAGCCGCGCACATCTTTGACAACAATCGGCGTCTTGCGAATTTTGCGGTTATAATCCAGCGCGGCGGCCAAGGCCAAATCACCGGTGCCCTCATGGGGGATGATTTCCAGCAATGGCATTTTATCAACCGGTGAGAAGAAATGCATGCCGATAAATTGCTCCGGACGCTTGGAATGTTTTGCCAATCCGCCAATCGGCAGGGTGGATGTGTTGGACCCGAACACGACGTTTTTGCCGATGACAGCTTCCGTCTTTTTAATCACGTCGGCTTTCACGTCCGGGCGCTCAAACACGGCCTCAATAATCAGGTCTACATGTTTCAAATCGTCATAATTATCAGTTGGCGTGATGCGGGCCATAAAGGCCTCACCGGCCTCTTTGGTCATGCGGCCGCGTTTGATTTTTTTGTCGATAATCTTTTGGCTGTAATCGATGGCCTTTTGCGCATCTTCCAAAGAGCGGTCCAGAACGATGACGTCCATGCCGCCTTTGACCGTGACATGGGTAATGCCGGAGCCCATCAGGCCCGCGCCCAAAACGCCGACCGTGTTAATCTCAACCTTGTCCACGCCTTGCGGGCGCGCAGCGCCTTTTTCGGCCGCCTGCTTATTGGTGAAAAGCGTGCGGATCATGTTTTTGGCAACAGGGCCGGCCAGAAGAGTCGCAAAATATTTAGACTCAATACGCAGCGCCGTATCAATCGGCACAATCGATCCTTCATACATGCTGGACATAATCGCTTTGACGGCGGGGAAATTGTTTTTGGATTCCTTGAGCGCCATTGCATTGGCCACCATGTGGAACTGAACACCTTTCGGGTTCATCGGGCCTGCGCCGCCCGGATATTTAAAGCCTTTCACGTCCCAACGTGCGAGCACTTTAGGATTGGCCTTCACCCAAGCTTTGGCCGCAGCGACGGTTTCGCCGGGCTCAACAATTTCATCAATCAGGCCTTGGGCCTTAGCGGCGCTCGGCGACAGGCTTTTGCCCTGTACCATGACCATGGCGGCATTTTGCAAACCGACAAGACGCGGCAGGCGCTGGGTTCCGCCGCCGCCCGGCAGAAGACCGACCAGCACTTCGGGCAGGCCGAATTTAAGTTTAGGGTTGTTTGATGACACGCGGTAATGACAGGCCATCGCCAGCTCCAGACCGCCGCCCAAGGCCAGGCCTTCCAGCGCGCAGGCCACGGGCTTGGCTTTCTTGCCTTGCTTGGCAATCTCGCGGGCCGTGTGACCGCCGGTTTCCATAGCGCGCAGAAAGCTGTTCATCTTAAAGGCGCTTTCAAACCCCTCCTTGTCGAGGCCGCCTGTTGCCGTTTCCAGCATACGCAAATCCGCGCCCGCCAAAAAGGCATTGTCCTTACCGGACGTAATCACCGCGCCTTTAATGGCGTCATTGGTGTTCAGCTCTTCAACGAATTTAGGAAATTCCGCCATCAGGGTTTCGTCCCAAACATTCATGGTTTGGTCCGGAACATTAATCGTAACAAGCGCAATGCCGTCCGCGTCGATATCCATTGTAAATGATTTATAGCTCATAATTGTGTCTCTTTATGTGTGCCGGCAGCCGGCGATTAAACGCGTTCGATAATTGTGGCTGTGCCCATGCCGCCGCCGATACACAGCGTGACAAGGGAGGTTTCTTTATTCGAGCGTTCCAGCTCATCGACCATAGTGCCCAGAATCATTGCGCCGGTTGCGCCGAGCGGGTGACCCATGGCAATCGCGCCGCCATTGACGTTGATAATGTCGTGGTCAACGTCCAGCGCCTGCATGAAGCGCAGGACAACGGCGGCGAATGCCTCGTTAAGCTCGTAAAGGTCGATATCTTTTTCGGTCATGCCGGCGCGTTTCAGCGCCTTGCGGGCGGCAAATTCCGGACCCGTCAGCATGATGGTCGGCTCTGACCCGATAGAGGCCATAGAGCGAATGCGCGCGCGCGGCTTAAGGCCCAAACGCTCGCCAATTTCTTTATTACCGATCAGAATGGCGGCGGCCCCGTCAACAATGCCGGAGGAATTGCCGGCGTGGTGAACGTGCTTGATTTTTTCGACTTCCGGATAACGCTGCTGCGCCACGCCGTCAAAACCGAAGTTTTCGCCCATCATCGCAAAAGCGGGGTTGAGCGCGCCAAGACTTTGCATATTGGTGTCCGGACGGATGGTCTCATCACGGTCAAGCACGGTGACGCCCATAATGTCTTTGACCGGCAGGATAGACTTATCAAACCGGCCTTCTTCCCACGCCTTGGTGGCGCGTTTGTGACTCTCGACAGAGTAAGCGTCCAGATCATCGCGCGACAGGCCGTATTTAGTGGCGATTAAATCAGCCGACACGCCTTGGGGCACGAAATAGTTGCGAAATGCCGATTGCGGATCCACAGGCCATGCGCCGCCATCGCTGCCCATCGGGACGCGCGACATAGACTCAACGCCGCCGCCGACGGCCAAATCGCACTCGCCCGCCATAACTTTGGCGGCGGCGATATTCGCCGCTTCAAGACCGGAGGCGCAAAAGCGGTTGACCTGAATGCCTGATGTTGTTTCGGCATAGCCGGCGTTCATAATCGCCGTGCGGGTAATTACCGCGCCTTGCTCACCGACGGGAGAGACGCAGCCGAAAGCCACGTCTTCAATTTCTGCGCTGTCAATATTGTTGCGGTCACGCACTGCGGCCAGAACCTGGGAGGACAGGGCCAGCGGCGTAATCTCGTGCAGACTGCCGTCACTGCGGCCTTTGCCGCGCGGCGTTCTGACGGCGTCGTAAATGAAAGCTTCGGTCATTATTCTTCCTTTTTAGGGCTGCGGCGAACGGATCGCCGGGCAAATAAGCATATGCAATTAGTTGCCTATGCTGTGTGAGGCGTATGTAGGAAATCCCGCGCCTGATGAACAGGTCTTTTTTACGCATTATCTGTTTATAGCACATATACAAATACGTTGCGAACGCCGTTAGGTTTGCTTTTCTAATGGCGCGCTCATGGCCTGTATTTTGCAGCCCGCTTGACGCGCGAATCAAATCAGCCAAAAACGAATCGGTACCGAATCGATTTTTAACAGGGGCGATTATGTCAGCGACAAATCATGTGAGCCGCGCCGAGGCGCTTAAACTTTGGTATGATGTGACTCTGGGCTCTGTGCGCTCTGAAACGCCGGATTTGTCAGCGCGGCAAATGGCGGTCCTGTTTACGGTCTATCTGACGCCCGCCCCGCATACGGTGCGCTCGCTGGCGGCGCATTTAAATGTGACGAAAGCTGTGATTACCCGCGCGCTGGACGCGCTGGGCCGGCACGGATTTGTCGACCGTGCCCGTGATCCGCGTGATGCGCGCTCCGTGCTTGTGCAGCGCACCGGAAGAGGGTCGTCCTATTTAACTGATTTCGCCGACCGGGTCAGAGGCCGCTCTCGCGAATCTATCATAGCGAGCGCTGCGGCGGCGTAAGTGACTAAGGATAGCCGGACAGATTTCCCGCACGCTGACTACACGGTTTACAGGTGCAGCGCGCCGGTCGCCGGCGTGCATAAAGCTCCCGATGCCGGCAGCGCCATTGATGATCAGCTTTTATACGGACAGCGATTTCACGTCGCTTCAATCGTCGATGACGGGTGGGCTTACGGGCAGGTGCAGCCTTTAACGGGCAAGCAAGGCGGCTATGTCGGCTTTGTCGATGCGGGGCTGTTGACCGAGGACGGCGACGCGCCGGCGTATAAAATATCGGCGTTAAAAGCGCCTGTCTTCTCCGGCGCGGACATTAAAAGCCCAATCCAAGTTTTTCTCAGCTTCGGCAGCCGGTTGTCCGGCGCGCCGGCGGGCGATTTTATTCATACAGAGCAGGGCTTTGTTCACAGCCGTCACGTCGATGACATAAGCGCCGCGCAAGACGATTTCTTGACGCTCGCCGCGCAATATATCGGTCTGCCTTATGTTTGGGGCGGGAAATCGGCTGACGGCGTGGATTGCTCCGGTCTTGTGCAAACGGCGCTGTGGGCCTGCGGACGCGATTGCCCGCGCGACGCCGATCAACAGGAAGCCGCGCTCGGCAGTTCTGTCGATATCAAGCCTGACCTGTCAGGCCTGAAGCGCGGGGATTTGGTGTTCTGGAAAGGCCATGTCGGGATTATGGAAGACGCGCAGACTTTGCTGCATGCCAACGGGCATTTCATGACGACATTGCGCGAGCCTTTAAATGACGCGGCCCGCCGCATCCAAAAGAGCGCCGGGCCGATAACATCGATCAAGCGCCTGTAATCCGGCGCCCCTGTCATTTGTCGTGTGTGGTCTACTCTTGCGGCGCTTCAGGCGCTTCAATCGCGGCTGATTCCATCGGGTCTTCCTGAACGACGCTTGCATCAGACGGGATGGCGTCAGACGGCATTGCCTCAGCCGGCTCTGCGGCGTCTTCAACGACGGCCGGCGTCGGCAGCGGCACATTTTCATCACCATAGCTGCGCAGATAGGCAATCACGGCCGCGCGCTGGTCTTCTTTTTTCAGACCGACAAAGCTCATGGCCGTGCCTTTAATATAGCCGCGCGGCTTGGCCAGATAAGCATCAAGCTCTTCATAACCCCAATTTAAGTCTGTCGCCTTAAACGCGGCGGAATAGCCAAAGCCGTCTTGAGCGCCGATCGGGTTGTTTAAAATGCCGTAAAGGTTCGGGCCGGTGGCGTTGGCCCCGCCTTGCTCAATGCTGTGGCAAGATTTGCACTTGGCGAAAACTTTTTCGCCCGCGGCCGGGTCCATGGCGGCAACGTAGGACGGCTGCGGGAACGGAAGCGGCTCTGCTGCTACGTCTGATTTCCCCGTATTCTTCATCGCTTCGGCCAGCAGGTCTGCACCGTAAGCGGGGACTTCCGGCGCATGCGGATGATAAGCAGCATGGGCCAATTCTTTAATGCCCATATAGGCCAAAGCCGTCGCCAATATGGCGCCTGCAATTTTGTTAAAGCCGAGTTCGTCGCTCATAGTCTTGCCTTGTTTGTCTTGCCCCAAGCGGGCGTTGACAGGGGTTTAGCCTGCCCGCATGAAAATTTCACCCTAAATATAGACATGCGGGTGAGAAAATTCTTGCGGCGAAGGGTCGCAAAACACTCGCAAGCGGGCGGCAATGCTCTTATAGCTGCCTTATGAGCGCAATAATTATCATTCCGGCCCGTATGGCCTCGACCCGATTGCCCGGCAAACCTTTGGCCGATATTGGCGGCGCGCCGATGATTGTGCGCGTTATGGAGCGCGCCCGCGCCGCCGGCGTTGGCCCCGTTTACATTGCGTGTTCGGAAATTGAGGTCAAAAACGCCGTGGAGGCTGCGGGCGGCACGGCCATTATGACTGACCCGGACCTGCCCTCCGGCACAGACCGCATTCGCGTCGCCGCAGATATTATTGACCCGGATAAGCGCTATGACACGGTCATTAATGTGCAGGGCGATTTGCCGACGCTGGACCCCGGGGCGATTGTCACGGCTTTGGATGTGCTGCAATCGTCCGGCGCGGATATATCAACTCTGGCGGTCGCGACGACCGATGCGCGCGAGATTGCAGACCCCAATGTGGTTAAGGCCATTATCAGCTTTGACAGTGAGACGTCAGGCCGCGCGCTTTATTTCACCCGTGCAAGCGCGCCGAGCGGGGACGGCCCCGTCTGGCATCATGTGGGGCTTTACGCCTATCGCCGCGCCGCGCTGGACACTTTTTGCGCGCTGAAGCCCTCGCCGCTTGAGCAGCGCGAGCGGCTGGAGCAACTGCGCGCGCTGGAAGCCGGCATGACCATTGCTGCCGGCATTATCGACACAAGCCCGGAAGGCGTGGACACGCCGGACGATTTGGACCGGGCGCGCCAAGCGTTTAAGGATATGACATGAGTAAACACATCGCTTTTCAAGGGGAAAACGGGGCCTATTCCCATTTGGCCTGCCGGGACTATCACCCGGATTATGAGCCGCTGGCCTGTAAATCATTTCAGGCAGCCTTTAAGGCCGTGCAATCCGGACAAGCCCAACTGGCCATGATCCCGGTGGAAAACAGCCTGGCCGGGCGGGTATCGGATATTTATCACCTGCTGCCCGAAGGCGGGCTGCATATTATCGAGGAAAACTTCCTGCCCATTCATCATCAATTGATGGGGGTGAAGGGGGCTAAGCTTGAAGACATAATCGTGGCGCGTTCGCACGCTATGGCGCTGGGCCAAGTGCGCAAGCGGCTGCTGTCCATGGGCATTGCGCCGGTTGAAGACTTGGACACGGCCGGCGCGGCCAATAAAGTCGCTTTGCGCGGGGATAAAACTATTGCCGCCATCGCGTCCACCCTGGCCGCCGAGCTTTACGGGCTTGAGATTTTGGCGAAAGATATCGAAGACGAGCAGCACAACACGACCCGGTTTTTAACCCTCGCGCCGGAGCCGATTGCGACGGATAAAAATGACGGTCCGTGGGTGACCAGTTTTATCTTCAAGGTCCGCAACGTGCCGTCCGCGCTCTATAAAGCGCTGGGCGGCTTTGCCACGAACGGTCTGAATATGACAAAGCTGGAAAGCTATATGGTCGGCGGGTCATTTTCCGCGACGCAGTTTTACGCCGATGTCGAAGGCCATCCTGAGGACGAGGGCATGAAGCATGCGCTCGAAGAACTGTCTTTTTTCACGACTAAAATTGATATGCTGGGCACATATAGGGCCCATGCCTCCCGAAACCGTAATTCAGCGTAGAAGGCCCGGCGGGCCGCCGCGCAGCGAAAGGCGCTTTATGAAAACTTTGTTTGTGATGGCCGCGCTATTGTTGAGCGCTTTGACAGCGCCGGTTGCGTTTGCAGGCAGCGATCAGATTTACACGTCTTGGCGCAATAATAATGCAGTCGGCGGCTATGACGTCACGACGTTTTTTGACGGGGTCCCGCTTAAAGGCAAAGCAGAGCATTTTGTCATTTATAAAGACGCGCGGTGGAAGTTTGCCACGCAAACGAACCGGGATAAATTTATTGAAACGCCTGACGCTTTTGTGCCGGCCTATGGCGGCTATTGCGCATGGGCGGTGGCGAATGACAAATTAGCCAAAGGCAATCCCAAATATTGGACTGTTGAAGACGGGCGGCTTTACCTGAATTTTAATCGCCGCATAAAAGCGCGATGGGAAAAAGATAAAGCGGGTTTTATCCGTCAGGCGAATGGAATTTGGCCTGAAATTTTAGAAGATTGATTCTTTCTCTTATCGGCCTCTTCTCGGCGATTTACATTTTACCCGGTCTAAAAATCGCAAGTTCAGGCAGATTATGCGACAATTATGTCACTATGCGCTGTAAAAGACACTCTATGCCGGCCCGGCAACTGCATTTTCAATTTTCTATGCCGCGTCAATTTCATTAAATAAGACGTGGCGCACTGAAAGTGGCAGCAGTTAACTTATAGAAAGTTTAAACATGAAGATGATTTTTAAAGCGACAGCGATCGCATCCTTACTGGCCTTGGCGCCGGCGGCCTTGGCTCAAGACAAGGGCATGTATGGCGATATCGGTGTCAGTCAAATTAATTTTGATGACGATGATTTGGATTTTTCTGTCACAATGATTCAGGGCCGTTTGGGCTATGATTTTAATGACTATTTCGGCGTAGAAGGCGAACTGGCGTTCAGCCTGGACGGTGATACTGTCAATACAGCTGATTTCGGCATTACGCCGGCATTGGATATCGACGTTGATATTACACAAACGGCCGGTATTTACGGCGTTTTGTCGACAGCGAATACGCAAGGATTCGAATTTTTCGGCCGGGTCGGTTACGTCCAAGCCGAAATCAAAGGGTCCTCAAGCGTTTTTGCCATTAGTGAAGAGGGCGAAGGCCTGGCCTATGGTTTGGGCGCGAAATATTACTTTGACGGCTTAAACGGCGTTCGCGCAGACTTTTCGTCTATCGAAGGCGAAACAACCAATCTGTCACTGGCATATACACGCCGCTTCTAGTCTGATTTTTCAGATTTAAAATTCGGCCCCTGCGCAGCTCGCGCGGGGGTTTTTTATGTTTGATTATCCAGCCAATATTTCAACAGGTGATGCGCGATTGTAAATTTTGGCAAGCGCGCAAAGGCGTCGCCGGATTTATCGTAAACCGCCGCGACCTGTTCGCGGGTAAACCATTGGGCGTCTTCAATTTCTTTGGCGTTAATCGTCAGCTCTGCGCCTTGCGCGTCGCAAATCATGCCCATCATTAATTGCGCCGGGAACGGCCAAGGCTGGCTCATGATATAGCGGTGGCCGGTCGTCATCACGCCGGTTTCTTCCCACACTTCGCGCCTTACCGCTTCTTCGACCGTTTCGCCCGGCGATATAAAGCCGGCCAGGCAGGAATAGGCCTTGTCCGGCCAGCCTTCGCCGCGCCCCAGCAGGCATTTGTCACCATGCTGTACCAGCATTATGACCACCGGATTCACGCGCGGAAAATGCTCCGTATTACAGAACGTACACAGCCGTTTCAGCCCGCCTTCCCGCGCATCGGATTTCTTGCCGCATTTGGCGCAAAACTGATGATTGAAATGCCAGTCCAGCAAAGCGCGCGCGCGGCCGGCAATGGCCAGGTCCGGCAGGCTCATATTGCCCGCCGCCATGCGCATATTTAAAAATTCGCCGCCCATGCTGTCGGCTTCATCGGCCATAGAGGCGGCAAATAAAGGCGCGCCTTTATCAAGGCCCAGATAGATGGGGCCGGGATCGAAGATGTTTTTTCCGATTAAGTCTATAGGCCGTATTTTGACAAGGCTGCCGTCCGGCATCAGGGCCGGATTGCCTTTATGTAAAATCAGCGCGCGCGCTTTGGGGTTTTCGACGGCTTTTTGTACGGCTTGCGGGCTGCGATTGGTTTCGTCATGGTCGAACGGCCCGCCGGCAAAAGCCATTCCAATGTCATTGCTCATCTTAATCCCAATCGCGTCTTTGAAGTCTCAGCAGCGGTGTGCCGTCTTTATCTTTTAATATCAAGACAAGATGCGTGGCCTCAATCGTCGCGGCCCGTTGCAGCGCGCCCATCAGCCGGCGCTCCGTCTCCATCAGCAAAGGCGGGCACATCATCTTGGTCGCGCCGAGCGGGCCGATGTTAAGGCGCGGGCCGTCCTCGCTATAACTGCCGAAAAACCGGTTGCAGCCGCCGTGACCGATCAGCTTTCCGCCGGATTGAAACTGCACAAAGGCGTCGCCCAAATCCGGCGCGCCCCATTCGGACCCGGCCAAGGACGCGAGGTTTGGTGTGTCGGTCATGATGCTGTCTCCTGCGCAGGACGCCAGAAAAATCGCTGCGGCTATTTTTAAAAGTCTCATCGCCGACTCACTTTCATAGGCATAAAGTTTTCGGCCTGCACGGTAATGCGCATTTTCGGCCACGGGGCTGTCTCGCCGCTGTAATCAAATCTGTAATCGCGCATAATCAGAGCGATTAAAATGCCCGCTTCTTTTAGCGCAAAGCGCTGCCCGATACAGACGCGATGCCCCAATCCAAACGGCAAATATTGAAACCGGTCAATCTTGCCCCGCGCCTCCGCCAAGAACCGCTCGGGCACAAAGGCATCGGGCTGCTCCCAAAGCTGTCTGTGCCGGTGCAGGGACCAAAGATTTATCATGACGGCGTCGCCGGGTTTAAAGTCATAACCCTTAAAGCTGATATCATCCGTCACCTCCCGCGATATCATCGGGGCCGGCGGGTATAGGCGCATGGTTTCTTCAAAACACGCCATGGCATAGGGCATGTGATCAGCCCAATCTTCAGCGGGCAGGGACGTGTTCAGCGCGTCGACCTCGGCTTCGACCTTGGCGCGGCGCACCGTATCTTGAGACAGCAAATACAGCATCCACGTCATGGCCCGGGACGTCGTTTCATGCCCCGCGCCGATAAAGGTCAGCATTTGGTCTTCAATCTCATCGCGGGTCAAAGGCGCTTGGTTTTCATCACCGGCGTTTATCAGAAGCGTCAAAAAATCATCAGGCAAGGTCTCGCCGCGCGCCTTCGCCGCCATGCGCTTATCCGTGCCGTCCGAAATCATTTTGCGCACACGCTTGACCGCGCGCAGGCCGCGTATGCGATTAACCCGCGGAATCCACCTTGGAAAACGCAGCATGTCCATCGGGTTAGGCCGCCCGAGCAGGTTTAACAGCTGCGCAATATCGGAGAGAACGCTCGCCGTATCTTCTTCAATCTCGCCGGAAAACAAGGTGTCTGATAAAACCGTATAGGCCAGATTCAACATTTTGTTCGACAGCAGAATGTCAGTCTCATTGCCGAAGAGTTCCGGCAAAGCCTCGCGCGCAGACTGCGCCATGGTATCGGCAAACCCGTCCGTATTGCGCGGGGTAAACACCGGCGCGAGCAGGTGCCGGGCGCGTTTCCATGTCTCGCCCTCCGCCGTTATAAGCCCGTCTTGCAGTACCGGCCGCAGGAGCATTTGCCGGATTGGCTGCATTTTTAGGCTCGCAGCATTTTTAACAAACAGGTGCCGAATAATTTCCGGATCCGCCGGCACCCACATGCGAATGCCGAAGGATTTCGCAAACGCGCACATATGGGTCATAGAATAGAGCGTCGTCGCTTCGACGGCATTGCGGGCCAGGGTCTGTATCGACTCCAGCCCTTCAATCAGTGACCATTGCGTCGGCGGTTTTTGAACGGGTATTGGCGTGGCCGGGATAAAATTGCCGTCCTCCCATTTAGGAGCGGGGCGGATTTTATAATTATGCCGGGCCATATATGCCTTTATGGCGCCGGAGCCATAAAAACATGCAGGGCCGCGGCGCGTCGGCCAATATCATGAATAGGACGGTTTTCGCGCTGTGTCAGCCGACACAGCGCCGCACGTAATGTGCTAACCTAACACCCGGCCCGCCACGGCATCGAGCATAGCGACGCGCGCCGGATCGCGCGCATCGGGTCCGGTGATGATGGCGACATCAAGATTTGTTTCTATGCCTTGGGGCGAGGGCGTGCGCGGAGTCTGCGACATGGCTTTGACCAAATGGCGCACCGTGTCTTTGCCCTTATCGGCATTGCCCATCAGGGTCGCAATCACAGAGGCGACATCGACATTGCCGTGACCCTCATGCCAACAGTCATAATCGGTGACCATAGCGGCGGTGGCGTAACACAGCTCCGCCTCACGGGCGAGCTTGGCTTCAGGCATGTTGGTCATGCCGATAACGTCGCATCCCCATTGCCGGTACATCAGGCTTTCGGCGCGGGTGGAAAATTGCGGGCCTTCCATGGCCAAATAGGTCCCGCCGTTATGCACGGTGGCGCCGGCCACTTGCGCCGCCTTGCCGGCCATATCTGACAGGCGCGAGCAGACAGGATCGGCGACAGATACATGGGCGACGCAGCCCTTGCCAAAGAACGATTTTTCCCGCGCAAATGTGCGGTCAATATATTGATCGACCATCACAAAATCGCCCGGCGGATATTGCTCTTGAAGCGAGCCGACAGCGGACAGCGACAGTACATCTGTGCAGCCGGCGCGTTTGAGCGCATCGATATTGGCGCGGTAATTCACATCGCTCGGCGAGAGGGCATGGCCGCGACCGTGGCGGGGCAAAAACCGGATTTTCACCCCGTCCAGCTCAGCAAACAAAAGCTGATCAGACGGCGCGCCCCAAGGCGTATCCACATCCATCCACTGCATGTTCGTCAGGCCGTCAATCTCATACAGCCCCGACCCGCCCAGCACGCCTAATACCCATTCAGTCATAATTCATTCCCTGTTTCGCTGCGCGAAAACACGCCTCTTGATACATTCCCGGCTTGCTTCGCAAGACTCGCCTCTTGTTTTGGTGTCCCTTGATGGCGGTCTTTGTTTAAAATGGCAATCCGCAGCCGGTCACAAATCTGTCAGCCATAAAAAAAAGCCGCGCCTGTTTCCGGGCGCGGCTTTTAAGTCAGACTCTTTGCGTCGCTAGTGCTTCACGTTTTTCCAGACTTTCTTATAGGAAAGCCACAGCAGGACAGTGAGCAGGAAGAGATAGATCATTGTGCCGAAACCGGCGCGCTTGCGCTGCTCTAATTTTGGGTCACCTGACCACGCCAAAAACTCGGTCACGTCAGCGGCCATTTGCTCAACAGTCGCTTCCGGCGCGTTTTCACCTTCATAGGTGACCTGGCCGTCAGATAAGGGCGCCGCCATAGCAATCGCGCCGCCTTCCATGACCGGGTTATAATATTGGCCGGGGCCCATCTTCATGTGATCGGGCATTTTGCTGCCATAAGCGATCAGCAGATTATAGAGGTAATCCGGGCCGTTATTGCGCGCTTTTGTAATGACGGACAGATCCGGCGGAAGCGCGCCGCCATTGGATGCGCGGGCGGCGGAATCGTTAGGATAAATCGGCGGAAAGCTGTCGGCAGGAATACCCGGGCGCGTGATGACATCACCCGTCTCTGTATCGATATCTGAAACTTCCCAATCGGCGGCAAATGCTTTAACCAGCGGGTTATCGTTCGGGTTCGGGAAGTCTTCCATATAAAACGGCGCGCCTTTGTCGCCGAGATGACGGAAATCCAAATGCTCCAGCGCATGACAGGAGGAGCACACCTCACGGTAAACCTGATAGCCGCGCTGCATAGCCTCGCGGTCAAAGGTGCCGCGCAGGCCGTTAAAGTGCCAGTGCTTGTGCACC
>CALLVD010000050.1 GCA_938010385.1 uncultured Robiginitomaculum sp. | reverse complement strand
CTCACGCCGCCATATGCGGTAGTCTTGAATTGTGCCTGACGTGATGCTTTTGATGCCCTTCTTGCCAAAATAGGGAATAAGGTAGCGATCAAGTCTTTCGCGGTGCAGTTTTACATAGATGGGGCTGCGCTCACCCGCTGTGATTATAGGGTATTCTTTCCAAAATTTCTCGGCGACCGTTCTAAACCGTTTTCCTTTTTCGACTTCACCTCGGCGGTGAATGTCGCGCAGGTTTAAATACCAGTCTTCTGCAATGTCTTTGGCTCGGCCTAAGCTTTCTTGCTTTGTGGTTGAGCGATGTTCTTCACCGCCAAGACTGGCAGAGCATTGCCACTTGCTGGAATTAGGGCGTCTATATAGCCTAACTTTTCCGCCCAATATCGTGTGTATTGCGGTCATCAATCAGCTCCCATAGCACATTTTCGCGCAAATCCCAAAATGTGTGTGCTATGTGCGAATGAATATAGAGGTCATTTGCCCTCTAAATTACTGTTATTATTGAATATATGGGTAAGTATAGACTGGTTTTAAGTCTTGCGTGTCTACCAATTCCACCACGCCCGCGACGGATTAGGTGAAACGGTCATATGCATTAGAGAGCGAAATGTCCGGCGTTATTTGCGTCCGGCACACAAAAAAATCAGAGCGGTTGCGCCTCGTCCGGCAGCATAATCGGCACGCCGCCCCGAATGCTGTAGGCCAGCTTGGCTTTTTTAGAAACCAGCAGATTTTGCTCTCGATCATATGTCAGCGGGCCGCCTGTCTTCGGACAGACTAAGCGTTCAAGCAATTTAGGATCGACGGGCTGAATATCAGGGGCGATCGTTTTATCATCAGGTTGTTTTTTATCGGTCATGGGCGAAACCTAATCCCCTGCCCGATTTATTGCAAATCAGCCGGCGGCGGCGATTTGTCCTCACCGCGTCCGCCGGACGTTTTGGAATACATGGTCATCAGGCCCACCAGCAATCGCCGCCGCGCCGCATGGTCCGGAGCTTCGAGAAGGCTTTGCTTATCAAAGGCATCAAAGGGCGAAATCATGGACGCCTGATCGACGAGGCTGTTCATTGGCACTGCGCCGAGCGCGTCCCAATCGACCTCTACTCCGATTGCGCGGGCAAAACTTTTCATCGCGGCCGTCATCTTCGAGCGCTCTTGGGAATCCTCGCTCATCGCTTTAGGCAAAGTCGGCGATATATGCGCGTCAATATCGTGAGCAAATTTATCATAGCTGACACGGGCGCGCCGATACGGCGTCGTGCCGGGGGCATCACCGAGTATTTCAAAGCGCTTAAGGCCTGTCAGCACGATTAAATACCGTCCGTCATCGCTCTCTGAAAACTGTTTAATCCGTCCCAGTCCGCCAATCGGTGCCAGCGGTTTTGCGTCCTCTTCATGAGGGGCATGACGCGATGGGTCGACGGCATTTTGCACCATGCCGATAAGGCGATCCGCCTTGAGACTGTCCTCAATCATATTCAGATAGCGCGGCTCAAAAATATTCAGCGGCAACTCACAGCCGGGAAGCAATATCGCTCCGCCCAGCGGAAAAACGGGAATAACATCCGGCGACAGGCGCCGAGCCAAAGTTCTAAGATGTGCGCTCATAAATTAACTACGCATGACGGGCGGATTCGGGTTTAAGCAAACAGGATTGATGACAGCCGGGACCGGCCGGATTTTGCTAAGTCAGACGCGCTGCCCTCGGCTTCAAAAATAGTCAGCAGGAACTTGCGCGCAGCTTGGTCATCGTAATCACGGTCTTTCTCGATTGCGTAAAGCAAGTGATCAACAGCCGCCGCATTATCACCGGACGCAGCCAAAGCTTTTGCCAGCTCTAATCTCGCGTCCAAATCATCAGGGTTGGCATCAACAGCGGCCACCAAGGGCGTCAAAGCACTGTCATCTTCAGGCGCATTTTGCACCAAACCGATTGCCGCGCGCGCAGAGGCGACGTCGGGATCGTCTGCCATTTCAGGCGGCGCGCTGTCGAGCAGAGCAATCGCCTGCTCTGTAGCCCCGCCTTCGTGGTAAAGACGCGCGAGTGATCCCAGAGCTTTGCCGTGATGCGGATTCATTTGAAGGGCGCCGGCCAAGTCCTGCGCGGCGCCGCCGACATCACCCGCCTCAAGACTGTCTAAGGCGCGGTCAAAAAGGGCGTCGCTCTCGGCAACGATATCCGTCGCGCCGCTCAGCTTGCCGACAAATTTCTTCAGTTCTGATTCCGGCTGTCCGCCCATAAAGCCGTCCACAGGCTGCCCGCCTTTAAAAGCAAACACAGCCGGGATTGAGCGCACGCCAAGCTGGCCCGCAACGCCGGGGTTTTCGTCAATATTGATTTTGACCATTTTGACTTTGCCGCCCTCGGCCGTCACGACCTTTTCAAGCGCAGGCATAAGCTGCCGGCACGGCCCGCACCACGGCGCCCAAAAATCAACGATAACAGGCATGTCATTAGACGCCTCTATAACATCTGCGCCAAAGGTCGCATCAGAGGAATCAATGATATAATCTTGGTCAGCCATAACAGGTCTTTCTTGTGAGTTTTAGTTAGCGCGAATGTGGGGATGCCGGGAGGCAGCGTCAACCGCAAGCCGGTGCAGAGGCGCGATAAAAACAGAGTCTTGACCAAAGACGCCGCCGGCATTATCGGCAGGAAACAACTGTAAAGGCCGTATTATGACCAAAACAATTACGCTTCTCGATGGCGGTATGGGGCAAGAGCTTGTTAGACGCTCAGGCGTTGCGCCGACGCCTTTATGGTCGGCGCGAGTTATGCTGGATAATCCGCAATTGGCTGAAAATCTGCATGTCGATTTCATAAAAGCCGGCGCCCGGGTGATTGCCCTGAACAATTACACAGCCACCCCTGCGCGCTTGGCCCGTGATGCGGATGTCAGCCTGTTTGCGCCCATACACGCGGCCGCAATAAAAGCAGCACATGCCGCGCGCGACAAAGCGGGCGCAGACGGCGTGCAAATCGCGGGCTGCCTGCCGCCGATTATGGCCAGCTACAAGCCCGAGCTCGCGCCGGATGCCGAAGACTGCTTGGCGCAATACAGAGCTTTGGTCGACATTCAAAAGCCCGGAATAGACCTGATCATGTGTGAAACCATTGCGACCATACGCGAAGCTGTGGCCGCCGTGACGGCTTCGCGCGAGGCCGGGCTGAAAACCGTCATCAGCTTTACGCTCGACGATAATGCGCCGGACTGCCTGCGCTCCGGTGAAACGCTTGCCGATGCGATTGCTTCCGTCTCGCCGCTCGGCGTTCATGCCGTCACCGTCAATTGCTCTATGCCCGAAACGGTCAGCCGCGCTATGCCGGGCTTAGCCGCAGCGTTTCCTGTGACCGGCGGTTATGCCAATGGCTTCCAATCTGTTGATGCCCTTGAAGCAGGCGGCACTGTTTCCGGGCTGAAAACCCGCAAAGACCTTACCCCGCAGGCCTACGCAAAATATGCAGAAGACTGGATTGACGCCGGAGCCGCGATCATAGGCGGCTGCTGCGCCGTCGGCACCGAGCATATCGCTGCGCTGCGCGAGCTTATCGAGGCTAAAGACTTAACCGTTACAGGGTTTTAGCGCGGCGGACTTAGAAACCCATTACAGGGAATGCAGCTACGCAGTTGATAAGGTGAAAACTACTCGATAGTCCTAGGGCATGAAACATTACGCAATTATATCCCTGATAGCCTGTTCAACCGCAATTTCAGCTTGCGGCGGAAGTGGAGGCAGCAGCAACGGGCAAGCCGGCGCGGCGTCTCAAAGCACACCGCAGGTTTCCAATCCCACACAGCCGGACCCGCAACCGGCGACGCAGAGTTTAACCTTTAAAGAGCAAGCTGCTTCGCGCGGATTAGGGTTTTCATCAGACTTTTCGGCAGATTACATGCAAATGCCCCGACACTTTGCAGGCGGTGCAGCCTCAGGAGATATTGACGGTGACGGCGATATCGATCTTGTTGTCGTGCGCGGCGATACGCAGGCCAACCTGCTGTTTATAAATGACGGCGGCATTTTCACTGAACGCGCAATGCCGGCCTTGGCACTCCCGAACGGCGGAACCTCTAATTATAAATTAAGCGGGCCGACTCTTGCTGATATTGACGGTGATAAAGATTTGGATCTTTTCATTGGCGGTGCAGACGGGCATCCGAGTTTGATTTTCAGCAATGACGGCTCCGGCATTTTCACCAATGTCACGACAGGCTCAGGCCTGGACACTGCAACATCGAAAAATACAATTTCTGCCGCCTTTGGAGACTATGACAAAGACGGTGACCTGGATCTGGCCCTTGCCCATTGGGGCACGCCCCGTGACAGAA
Source organism: uncultured Robiginitomaculum sp. (assembly GCA_938010385.1). Lineage (GTDB taxonomy): Bacteria > Pseudomonadota > Alphaproteobacteria > Caulobacterales > Maricaulaceae > Robiginitomaculum. The sequence continues at coordinate 5,230 of CALLVD010000050.1, read as the reverse complement.
ATGCGCCGGGGGAAACCGAAACCCTATGGCGCAATGACAGCGATGCAAACGACATAAAATTTACCGCAGTCAGCGCACCGGCAGGAATTTCCGCAACCCTCATACCGGGACTGCAGGGCGTACTGGGCTTAGATACAGATTATACATTTGCCCCGAATTTCGCGGATATCAATGACGACGGCTACCCGGACCTGCTTAGCGTGTCTGATTTTGGCGGCTCGAAGGTATACATGAACAATAAGGACGGCACGTTTGCAGATGTCACAGATACAACCCAAATCACAGACTCAAACGGTATGGGCGCCGCCGTCGGTGATTATGACAATGATGGTGATTTAGATTGGTTTGTATCGTCGATTAACGGAAACCGACTGTACAACAATATGAACTCAACCCTGATTGGCGTATCCGAAACCGCAGGCATTGAACGCGGCGGCTGGGGCTGGGGCTCTTGTTTTGCTGACTTTGATTTAGACGGTCACCTTGATATCTATCAAACCAATGGCTGGCCTGACAGCTTGGACGACCGCACACATCTTTGGATGTCAAACGGACAAGGTGCCTTCACCGATCAGGCAGAAGAAACAGGGATAGATGATAATCAACAGGGACGCGGAATTGTTTGCGCGGACTTTAACGGCGACCGCGACATTGATGTTTTATTGTTGCTGAGCAACACTTCCCCCGCGGCCTTACTATGGGAAAACACATTGCCGTCAAACAATTCTGTCTCGGTGACATTGAACGGACCATCTCCGAATACCCACGCCATAGGAAGCCGTGTTTACGTCACAACCGACGAGACCACGCAAATGCGTGACGTGGCTATCGGCAGTAATTTCACGTCCCACAATCCGACTGAACAAATTTTCGGACTGGGAAGTTCTGAGCTTATTGACGAGCTAAAAATTGTTTGGCCCGACGGTACACAGATCACCCGATCCGATATAGCCGCCAATCAAGACTTAACCTTCACACATCCCGACTACTAGCTGCCGTTAGGTGTAAGGCACAATTTGGCCGTCCCGCACAGTAACGACGCGGTCCATATAGGGGATGAGTTCCATATTATGTGTCGCCACAAGGGCCGCGACATTTTCGGTGCGGGTCAGGTCGAACAGGCTTTGGAAAACAGTGTTTGATGTGGCCGGGTCCAGATTGCCGGTCGGCTCGTCTGCCATAATGACAGACGGGCGATTGGCGATTGCGCGGGCAATCGCCACGCGCTGCTGCTCGCCGCCTGACATTTGTCCGGGCTGATGATCCAGACGCCCGGCCAGCCCCATCAGGGTCAGTAGGCGCGCCGCCTCAATACGCGCCTCATCATAAGGAACGCCGGCGGCCTGTTGCGGCAGGACCACATTATCGATGGCGGAAAATTCGCGCAGCAAGTGATGAAACTGATAGACAAAGCCAATCTCTTCGCGGCGAATGCGGGTGCGTTCGCGGTCCGGCAGCGACAGGCATTCCTCACCTTTCACATAGACCTTACCGCCGGTCGGCGTTTCCAGAAGGCCGGCCGCGTGAAGCAGACTTGACTTGCCGGAGCCGGACGGCCCGATAAGGCCGACAACCTCGCCCGGATAAATATCAATATTAGCCCCAACGAGGACGTCCAGCGTTCCGCCGCCGGTAATATATTGCCGCGTCAGATTACGCACCGACAGGACCGGCATAGACGAGGCGGCATATTTATTTGAGGAAAAATTATTCAAAACGCAGCGCCTCCACAGGGTCCAGCTTGCTCGCGCCCCAGGCCGGGAAGAACGTCGCTACGGATGAGATTAAAAAGCCCCAAATGCCGACCCAAGTTACTTCGCCCCACTTAATCAGCGCCGGAATACCGTCGGTCAAAGAATAGACGCCGGGCGGAAATAACGGACCGGTGAAAATTTCAATGAAGCTCTGTATTGCGCTGATATTAAGACAAAACAGAATACCGATAACCAAGCCGGCCATCGTTCCGAACGCGCCGATGACAAAGCCTGACATGAAGAATATGCGCAAAATCGATCCGCGCGTCGCGCCGATGGTGCGCAAAATCGCAATATCTTTGCCCTTATTTTTCACGAGCATAATCATCGCGGCGACGACCGGGAATATGGCGATAATCACAACAATGGCCAGTATCATGCGCATAGCGATTTGCTCGACCCGCAGCGCGCCGGCAATCTCAGATGCCCGGTCCATCCAGTCATAGACCCGCACCGTACTCGGCCCGTTTTGGCGCACATAACGCCCGAAAGCTTTGACGTCCTCCGGGTCATGCAGGCGCACTTCAATCTCGTTGGGGCCACTGCCGGCATCAAAGAAAATCAATGCTTGTTCCAGTGGCATATAGATATGCAGGCTGTCCGCCTCAATAAAGCCAAGGGAAAACAAGGCCCCAACTGTGTAGGATTTTCGTGTCAGCGAAGACCCGAACGCCGTTTGGGTCGGGGTCGGCGAAATCAGGGTAACTTGGTCGCCGACCTGCAGGCCAAGGGTTGCGGCCATTTGCTGTCCCATAGCGATAACATCACCGCCATAATCGCCGGCGCCGAAACCGTCCAAATTGCCGTAAGAGATATTGTCCGTGACAAATTTCAAATTGCGCAGATCCGCCGGCTTGACCCCGCGAACCAAGGCGCCCGTGCCCTGCCCGTTAGCAGACACAAAGGCTTGGTTAGGCAGAATGGGCATGGCTAAGTCGACATCAGAGTTTTCCGACAGCCAATCCGCAATATTGTCTATCTCTCCGGCTTCCGGATTATCGACATAACTTTGCACGTAAACATGGCCCTGCGCGCCGAGCATGCGGCTGACCAATTCTTCGCGAAAGCCGTTCATAATCGACATCACGATAATCATGGCCGCAATAGCGAGCATGATGCAGACAAATGAAATGCCGGCAATCAAACCGACGCCGCCTTGAGATTTGCGCGCGCCGAGATAGCGCAGCGCGATGCTGCGCTCAAATTTGCCGAAAATCGGCGCGGATTTTGCGGCGCTCGCCACGCTTAGAACTGCGCCGTGATAAAGGTGAGCGTTTCCTCAGGCGTCAGGCTTTGCTTCTCACCCGTTTTGCGGTCTTTGACCTCGTATTTGCCTTCTTTCAGCCCGCGCGGGCCGATGACAATCTGATACGGCAAGCCGATCAAGTCCATGCGGGCAAATTTCTGGCCGCCGCGATCATCACGGTCATCATAGAGCGGATCAAGCCCTGCCGCTTTCAACTGCGAATAAAGCGTCTCGCAGGCGGCATCGGCCTCCGCATCACCGGATTTTAAATTGATAATCCCAACGTCAAACGGCGCGACAGCTTTCGGCCATATAATACCGTTTTCGTCATGGGAGGCTTCGATAATGCCGCCAACCAAGCGCGAAACGCCAACGCCATAGCTGCCCATATGGATGTTAGCGGACTTTCCGTCAGCGGTCTGAACGGACGCTTTCATCGGCTCTGAGTATTTTTCGCCGAAGTAAAAAATATGCCCGACTTCAATGCCGCGCGCCGATAATTGCTTATCCGCCGGCACTTTAGCAAATTCGTCGGCGTCGTGCATTTCATCCGTCGCCGCATAAAGCGATGTGCGGCTGTCGACAACGGCCTGCATATCGCCGTCACTGACATCACCCGGCGCGGCCATATCGACGAGGTCTTTGTGGCAGAAGACTTCACTCTCGCCCGTATCGGCCAGAATAAGGAATTCGTGAGACAAATCCCCGCCAATCGGGCCGGTATCCGCGCGCATAGGCACAGCTTTCAGGCCAAGGCGCTCATAAGTATTGAGGTAAGCGATGAACTGGCGATTATAACTTTTAACCGCTGCCTCTTTATCAACATCGAAAGTGTAAGCGTCTTTCATCAAAAATTCACGGCCGCGCATGACGCCGAAACGCGGGCGGCGCTCATCGCGGAATTTCCACTGAATATGGTAAAGACATTTCGGTAAGTCTTTGTAAGACTTGACATATGACCGAAACATATCCGTGATCATATCTTCATTGGTCGGTCCGTATAAAAGCTCCCGGTCGCCGCGATCAGTAATGCGGAGCATTTCGGGACCGTAAGCGTCATAGCGGCCGGTTTCTTTCCAGTGACCCGCCGATTGAATCGTCGGCATCAACATTTCAATCGCGCCGGCGCGGTTTTGCTCTTCACGGACAATATTTTCAATTTTGCGCAAAACTTTCAGGCCCAAAGGCAACCAGATATAAATCCCGGCGCTGTCCTGCTTAATCATGCCGGCCCGCAGCATAAATTGATGAGACGCAATCGTCGCCTCCGCCGGCGTCTCTTTGAGCACAGGCAGAAAATAATCAGTAAGGCGCATGCGCGAATCCTATCAGGCAGGTGTAAAGTCAGTTGCGGTTTAGCGAAGGACGCGAACGGCGGCAAGGGGTTTGGGTGGTGTGTGGTGTTGCCCTAAGACTAATACATGTGCAGTCTCAAACTAAATAATGAGCATGCATGCCTTAAAACTTGAAAGTCTGAAAGGTGGTAGTAATGAAGTTTCACGCAAAAACTTTAGCGAGCTGACATGGAAAAACCCTTCACAATATCAAAAGTGTCTTGGATTACGCAAACTTATGGCCTCCAAGATAAGCGCGAATTAGTGATTGAGGATCACTTTAATTTTGCCAAATTTCTACAAGATAATGATCTCACAAACAGAACCCTCGTGTCTCGAATCGAAGAAATTGATGATGATTTTGAAATCTGTTCGAATGATTTGACTGTAGAGGGATTGGCCTTCACACGTAAAATTTATGACAAATGGATATCAAAAATTGACAACGGAATGTCACCAAAAAACATTTCGTTGTTGGAAAAAGCTTTAAAAAAAATACGTGAATAGAAACTAAAATAGCTAAAAATTGAAGTGCCTGAACACCCTCGCCCCGCTCATCCCAAACTTGATTTGGGATTAAGTGGCGCGCAGGATTGTATTGGCTTGTCGAATTTGTTTAGCCTCGCTTCTGAGCCCCTGCCTTCGCAGGGCTGAGCGGGGCTTGGAGAGGATTGACTCTCACGCATTCTCCCTACCCCTGCTTCTTCCAAGCGCCGCGGTCATCCTGCTGCCAATAACTCACGGCTCCCCCCGCGTCGCTCGCCGCTTTCCATCGCGCCCGCGCAATGGCCCTGCCAGCCTCATCCCGGCTGTCCACCATGGTGATGCAGCGTTTTAGGCCTGTCATTTCGCCGGGCTGTGCGCCGCCGATCAGGAATACCACGTCTTCGCTTGCG
>CALLVD010000049.1 GCA_938010385.1 uncultured Robiginitomaculum sp. | reverse complement strand
TCTTTCCGCGCCCGTCTTTGGCGTGTTCGTCATGCCATATCATCGGCGTGCCGCACTTGGCGACGCGGATATCAAATTCCAAATGTTTGACCCCGAAATCCAGTGCAGCGAGCATGCCCGCAATCGTATTTTCCCGAGCGTCAAAGCCGCGAAAGCGGTGGGAGATGAAATCGTCTATGGTGAGGGTCATGGGCAGCCTTAATCACAAATTTACGACCTTGATGCCACACAGAGGCCATGGGGAAAAGGCCGGACATAAAACTGCTGACAAGCAAATTGCTTGTTTCCTTCGGCCTTGTCTGTTTTGCGGGCCAGCATGTTCTTGCCGTGCGGCGTTATCAGGCCTCGCCGTTTCGGGCCTATGTGAACGGGGAAGATGTTTATCACGCCCTGACGCTCACGGTTATCGCGCTGGCGCTTTTGCTCCCGCTTTTGTTTTTGCTGTGGTCGCGCCTGCACGGGACGGGGCGGGGGATTCGCATGGCGGCTTATGTCGGTATGGCGGTGTTTTGCGCGCCGTTTATCGCCGCGCATTTTGCGCAGAAAACCGTTGGCGCGCACGGCGTGTTTGAAAGCTATTGGGCGGTCTCTGACCCGGTCGCAACGGCGTCGGTCGTTGTACCGCTGATTGTCGGGACGCTCTTGTCGATAAAGCATAAAAAAAGCGGGCCAAGTAAAACCTGACCCGCCTTTAAAATCTGTATCAATGCCTATTCAGGAACCGGAAAGCCCCGCTTTCGCATGAGCGGCGCGATAGACACATCACGGCCCCGGAAGGCGCGGAAGCCCTCGGCCGGGTCGATTGTATCGCCGACGCTCATAATATTATCGTGCAGGCTTTTCGCGACCGCCGGGTCGTAAAAACTTCCGGCTTCTTCAAACGCTTCGGCGGAATCAGCCGTCAGCGTGTCAGACCATAAATAGCTGTAATATCCGGCTGAATAACCGCCGGCAAAGATATGCCCGAAATGCGGCGTGCGGTGACGCATAACAATCTCGCTTGGCATGCCCAGGGCTTCAAGCGTTTCGCGCTCGAATTTATCCGGGTCAATCTTATCGCCGCCGGCCATGTGCAGTTTCATATCGACCAAGGCGCTGGCCAGATATTCAACGGTGGAGAAGCCTTGATTAAACGTGGCTGCCTTATCCATTTTATCGAGAAGGTCTTGCGGGATCGGCTCGCCTGTGTCGACATGAACGGCGTAGGTGTTCAGCACTTCCGGCGTCGATAGCCAATGCTCAAAGAGCTGGCTTGGAAATTCAACATAGTCGCGGGCGACGGACGTTCCGGACTGGCTCGGATAGGTAACGTCAGAGTTTAAGCCGTGCAGGGCATGACCGAATTCATGGAACATGGTGTTGGCATCATCCCACGAGATCAAGACAGGCTCGCCCGGCGCGCCTTTGACGAAATTGGAATTGTTTGAGACGATAACTTTGACGTCTTGCCCGTCCATTTTGTGCTGCGTGCGGTAGGCATTCATCCATGCGCCGGAGCGTTTGCCTTTGCGGGCGTAGGGGTCAAAGTACCAAAGTCCGACAAGCTCTCCGTCTTTGGATACTTTCCAGACCCGAACATCCTCATGAAAAACAGGTACATCCGTGACTTGCTTAAAGTCAAATCCGAAGAGCCGATTTGCGGCGTAGAACATGCCTTCGCGCAATTTTTCCATTTGCATGTAAGGTTTGACCAGATTGAAATCGAGGTCGTATTTATCCTTGCGCACTTTCTCGGCGTAAAAGCGGTAATCCCACGGCTCGATTTTAAAGTCCGCGCCTTCGCTGTCGGCGACCGCTTGCATGTCGGCAACTTCTTCTTTGGCGCGGGCCACGGCGGCGGGCCAGACGGCTTCCATCAGGTCAATGGCGTTTTGCGGCGTCTTTGCCATGCGTGTTTCCAGCGCCCAGTGCGCGTGGGTTTCATAGCCCAGAAGCTGCGCGCGTTTGTGGCGAAGCTGTAAAATCTCACTGATAATCTCATTATTATCATAGGCGTCGCCGTTATCGCCGCGCCCGTAATATTTCTCCCACACCTCTTGGCGAAGCGCCCGGTTTTCCGAATAGGTCAAGAACGGATCCATAGAGGAGCGGGTATTGGTTACCGCCCATTTCCCGGGCTCGCCCAGACCCTCTGCGGCCACGCCCATGGAATCAACCAGCCAATCCGGTAAGCCTTTCAGCTGCGCTTTGTCGGCAATCAAGGTCGGATAGTTTTCTTCGTCATGTTGAACATTTTGCCCGAATTTTGTCGTCAGTTCGGAGAGGCGCGTATTGATTTCAGAGAGCTTTTCTTTATCCGCGTCTGACAAATTAGCGCCTTGGCGGACAAAACTGCGATAGCTGTCCGTCACAAGGCGTTTTTGAACATCGGTCAATCCGTCCATGTTTTCAAAAACGGTTTTGACGCGCGCGAACAGTTTTTCATTCTGATTAATGCCGTCATAAAAGGCGGAAAATTTCGGCGACAGATTTGTTGAAATTTCGCGGATTTGATCATTGGTCAGATTGCTCGCGTGTACGCCGTAGACGGTAGAGGCGCGGTCAAGCGCTTCGCCGGCGCGCTCCATAGCGGCCATGGTATTCTTAAAGGTCGGCGGGGCGGGGTTGTCAGCAATCGCCTCAATCTCGGCATTGGCCGAGTCCATCGCTTTAATCAAATCCGCTTCAAATGTGCTCGGGTCAACTTTATCCCAGGGCGGAACGCCGCCGTAAGGGCCGGTCCATTCGGCCAGTAAAACCTCGGAGAAGACCGGTTTTTCAATCGCGGGCGCATCCGATGTTGCGGCCGGATTACAGGCCGTTAACGCCGCCGATGACAGGGCAACAACAGAGGCGGCGAAGGCCAGTTTCTTTAAGCTCAAAGACATACAGATTCCTTTATTTTATCCGGCTTTCAGTGTCTCATTTTCATTGCGCCCGCGCAATGCGCGTTTGAGACGCGAAATTTGCAAGTTTTCCCCAATTTGAGCGCCGCGCCGCCGTTTTGCAGGGGTGACAAGGGTGGCATTCCGCCGGCGCTTGCCTTAAAACGCCCGCTTCATAAAGGGACCTGACCATGACAAATACTCGACGCGCCGCTCTGTTATCGACGACGGCTATGCTTAGCTTTTCTGTGGCCGGCGCACAAATCTCCTCTGACGATGTTATTGTGACGGCGACAAAAATCAGCGCGCCTGTGCAATCCATCGGCGCCTCTGTCAGCGTGGTCGGGGGAGACCCGCTTGCGACATTTGACGGCGCAGAAGAGCTTACGCAACGCGTGGCGGGCTTGCAGGCTGCGGTGGCCAATGGCAGCCAGATTGCCTTTCAAATTCGCGGCATTGGCGCGGTTGATCATCAAGCCCTGACCCCCACAGCCACGGCCGTTTATGTGGACGGCGTCTATCAGGCGACCAATGTGCAAACCTCGCCGCTCCTGTTTGATATGGAGCGCGCGGAAGTGCTCAAAGGACCGCAGGGCTCGCTCTACGGACGCAATGCCTCGGCCGGCGCGATTAACTTTGTGTCTAAGCGGCCGGGAGATGAGGCCGAAGGCTATGTACGCTCTGAGATCGGGACGTTTAACCGCTTTAACCTGAACGCGGCGGCGACGGTGCCGGTTAGTGATGATTTGTCATTGCGGCTTTC
>CALLVD010000048.1 GCA_938010385.1 uncultured Robiginitomaculum sp. | reverse complement strand
CACCGCGCAGCGGGGGAGGCCAAACTCTGCCGCCCCAACCCCGCTCATCCCGGCGAAGGCCGGGATCCAAGCTGAGCTTGCTGCGGCGGACTAAAAATTCGACTCAATATTGCCAAGACCACCCGAGAAACAGAGAAAGTTGCAAATGTCACCGTATCTGTCACTCTGACATTCAAACCATTTTTAAGGCAGGCGAATGAAAGTCAGGTTTTTATATTTAGTAACGCTAATATTCGTCATGTCTGTATCATTGAACGCATGCGCGCATGAAGTTGGCGGGAAAAGCATATATGATGCGTTCCAGGATACCCAAACCCGCCAACTGGCGGGGGCCGCTTGCCGAGGGGACGCTTCGGAAATTGACAGGCTTGTCAGCGTTGGCGCAGACATCAACAAACCGGGGCTTGACGATGTCTGCGTTTTAATGTGGGCTTTGTCTTGTCAAAACGTCTCTGGCGTTAAGGCGCTGTTGGAAAATGGTGCCGACCCAAATTATACAATAGGGGATAATTACAACCCTGTCAGCATTGCAGCATCTATAGATCAACAGCCGGCATTATTGAAAGCTGTCGTAAAAGCAGGAGGTGATGTAAACGCGGTCTCCGGCAGTTATGAAGCGACAGCTTTGATGACTGCGTTCAAAAGAGGTGTCGATACCGACAATTGGGAAAATTACTATTATCTTCTGGATGCAGGCGCGGATGTAAATCAACTGACAACCAAGATGCGCTCTGTCGGTTTGTTAGCTCGACGACATCATAAATTTTGCAAGATTTTGGAACTAGTTAATAGAGGTTACACTCATGATTTAACCCGGATTCTAAATGGTGCCAAGAATGCGCCTTCTTTAATGGCTGGAGCTTCGGGAGCTGCTTGCCGTTCATCCCTAATTGCAAAACTGGAGATGCGTATCGCGCAATTGGAGCGTGGAGAGTCTTAATTGGGTCCAATGCATGAGCGAAATCCGGAATTCGGGCGACGCACCAATTACCCACCCCCGCTCATCCCGGACTTGATCCGGGATCCAAGCTGAGTCTGCTGCGGGAGCCAAATCAAATTTAGAGAATGACCGAATAATTGCTTGGATCCCGGCCTGCGCCGGGATGAGCGAATTAAGTTGGGTTATTTTTATAAATGAGGTTTGAGTCTCGACGCGCATTACCGAATAGGGTCCTGGCCTGCGACACGGCACCCCTATCACCCCGCAAATGGGTCGATGCCGCCTGGGAGTTTTGCATCGGGGGGGCGGTGGTAAAGTGGAGTGGCGGGTGCTTCCGTCGGGTCGGCGTTTGTGCCGAGGCGGGCGAGCACGACGGGGTCAATATCCGGCGCGTCGTGGGCGCTGCCGGTTTTTATATCCGCGTCCGGGCCCTCGCCGGCGTTGTGCAATTCAGGTTCGCCGAGCGGCGCGCCGTTTTTAAAGACTTGCGAGAAATGCTCACCGCGCCGCACATCGGCAGCGGCTAACACAGTTTGGCCGGGCTTGGCATCCGCCATCGCGGCCCAGACCGCAAGCGCGCTGATGCCGACCACATCAAGGCCGCGCGGCAGGGCCAAACCTTTGGCAAAGGCGAGCGCGACGCGCAGGCCGGTAAAACTGCCGGGGCCGGTGCAAACGGCGATGCGATCAATATCGCCGGGCGTTACGCCGGCAGATTTCAAAAGCGTTTCAACCTGCGGGCCGAGATATTCGGCGTGGCCGCGCCGTATGGTTTGGCTGTCCGACGCGAGCACATCATCGCCGCGAACCAGCGCGGCGCTGCACTGCGGGCCCGTCGTATCCAGCGCAAGGCAGAGCATAAGGTTTAGATAGCCTGCTCGACGGCCGTGACTTCCGGCACGTAATGCTTGAGCAGATTTTCAATGCCGGATTTCAGCGTCATCGTTGAAGACGGGCAGCCGGCGCAGGCGCCGCGCATTTCCAAATAGACAATGCCGTCGCCTTCAATATAGCGCTTAAACACAATATCGCCGCCGTCTTGCGCCACGGCCGGCCGCACGCGCAGCTCGATGATTTCTTTTATCTGCTCGACGATTTCTGCCGTCTCACCTTCATAGGTAAATTCCGGATCTTCGCCGCTTGGGGCCTGCGCCGCCATGCCGGACAGAACATCGCCGCCGGCTATATAGAAATCCATAATCGCGCCGAGCACGGCCGGCTTTAAATGCTGCCAAGCTTTTTCATCCGTCTTGGTCACGGACACAAAATCCGCGCCAAAAAATACCCGCGTCAGGCCGGGAATCATAAACAGCATTTCCGCCAGCGGCGCGCCGGAGACGTCATCGCCTTTTTCAAATTCGCGGCCGGGCACGCCCTCGCCCAGCACATCTTTGCCGGGCAGAAATTTCAGGGTCGCCGGGTTGGGCGTATCTTCGGTTTGGATAAACATAGCTGTGTCCTTTTGTATGGCCTCTAAATGGGGGTTTTGGCCCGCCGGCGCAAGAGTGTGTTGTGACGCAGCCGGCCATTGACCCGCGCGCGCCGGAAAGGCATTCAGGAGCTATGCGGTCTTGGCTTTTTATATCGGCGTTTGGATTGTCGTCTTGCGCGACCCTGTCCACCACCCTGCCCGAGTCCGCCCCGGCGCGGGTGGAGGCGGAAAAGATAAACCAAACTCGCGAAGCCCTGAAAATCTATATGGCGGATTTTCGCCGGCTCCAAGATATCGCCCTGCCTGTCCTTGCCGCTAATACGCAGTTTTGTGATAAAATCGGCGCGGATATCGGCGCTTATACTTTATCAGAAAAAGACCTGCCCAAAGCTTTGCGCGGTACGGAAGGGTCAGTGGATTTAAAAAGTCCGGCCCTTGTTTACTCGCGCGACAGCGCCCTGCCCAAAGGCGCGGTCCTTATTGATGAGCGCGGCAAAGCCCTCAAGACATCAGAGCTTAATCCGGACATAGCCTCTGTCAGCCTGCGCGTGCGCGGCACTTTGATTCCCACCCCCGTTGAGCCGACCCCAATCTGCGGCTATCCGGTGCGCCTTAAATATACGCCGGCAATTAATGCCTATGCCAACGGGCGCAGCATTATTGTCACGACCGGCATGATGGCCTTTGCGAGTGATGAAGAGCTGGCCCTGATTATCGGGCACGAGCTGGCCCACAACACGCACGGCCATATTCGTAAGATTGTGCAAAATACGATTCTCGGTTTTGGCAAAGGCACATTTGCGCGGCAGTTTGAAAGCGAGGCCGATTATGTCGGGCTTTATTATTCCGCCCGCGCCGGATATCCGATTGAGACTGCCAAAGAGTTCTGGCGAAAACTGGCGCGTATCAGCGTAAAATCAATCGACAAGCCGTCTACCCATCCCATCGCGGCGCAGCGTTATGTCGGCATAGACGCAGCGGTGGCCGAGATAAAAGCCAAGCAAAAGGCCGGCTTGCCGCTTGCGCCCAATCCGAAATGAAGCGCGCCG
>CALLVD010000047.1 GCA_938010385.1 uncultured Robiginitomaculum sp. | reverse complement strand
CACGCTTTATAATTCGGACTTCTTAAACGGATTTTCCAAAGAAGACGGTATCCGAGCGGCCATAGAAAAAATAGAAATGATGAAGCTCGGTAAAGGCACCGTCCAGTTCCGTCTGCGCGATTGGGGTGTGTCGCGGCAGCGTTATTGGGGCGCGCCGATACCGATTATCTATTGCGAAGATACATCATGCGGAGACGGGGGCGCCGTACCCGTCCCGGCCGCAGACTTACCCGTAGAGCTGCCGGAAAACGTCACCTTTGATCCGGACAATCCCGGCAATCCGTTGGAACGGCACGCGACTTGGAAGCACGTCAACTGCCCGTCTTGCGGCAAGCCGGCGCGGCGCGAATGCGATACGCTCGATACATTTGCCGACTCCTCTTGGTATTTCGCGCGCTTTGCGGGCGGGTCCGGGAACGGCGAGCCGAGCGACGCGCCGTTTGATAAAGCCGAGGCGAGCGCTTGGCTGCCGGTCGATCAATATATTGGCGGGGTGGAACATGCCGTGCTGCATTTGCTGTATGCGCGGTTCTTTACCCGCGGCCTGCGCGATTGCGGCCTTCTCGACCTGCCGAGCGGGGAGCCCTTTGCCGGCCTGTTTACGCAAGGCATGGTCACTCATGCGGTATATACAGACCAAGACGGGACATTTATTGAACCGGCGAATGTCATTGAGGACGGCAATCAGCTCCTGACCGCGGACACAGGAAAAATTGTCGAGCGCGGCGACGTTATCAAAATGTCGAAATCCAAAAAGAACGTGGTCGACCCGAACGAGATTATTGCCGGCTATGGCGCCGATGTGGCCCGCTGGTTTGTCCTGTCCGACAGCCCGCCCGAGCGCGACGTGGAATGGACCGAGTCCGGCGTTATCGGCGCGTGGCGATTTGCCAATAAAGTCTGGGATATTGTCAGCGAAACCGAGACGCACGAAAGCCCGCTGACCGTAGCCGCAGACGCCAAAGGCGACGCACTTGAGCTTAGAAAGTTTGCGCACAAAGTTATCGTTCGCGTCACCGGCGGGATTGAGAGCTTTCGCTTTAATACCTCTGTTGCCGCCATCTATGAGCTGACCAATGCCATTCGCAGATATGGCGTCAATGACGCCGCGCGGGCAGAAGCCCTTGGCATTCTTATCCGGATGATTGCGCCGTTCATGCCGCATCTGTCCGAAGAATGCTGGGCGCATATGGGCGGGACCGGCTTGGTTTGTCAAAACGATTGGCCCGCCGCTGATGACAGCCTCTTGGTCGAAGACACCGTCACCCTGCCGATACAGGTCAACGGCAAGCGGCGCAGCCAGATCGAGGTCGCCAAGGACGCCGATAAAGACGCATGCGAGAAACTGGCCATGGCCGATGAAACCGTGCTGGCGGCCATCGGCGACAAGACCGTGCGCAAAGTCATCGTTGTGCCGGGGCGGATTATCAATATAGTGGCTAATTAATGAAACAGCTTATTCTCACTGCCGCGATTTGCGCGATGACGGCCGGGGCCTTAACCGGCTGTGGCTTCACCCCTTTGCACAGCCAAAATGCGGCAGGATTTAATGCGCCCCTGCCAGCGATTAATGTTAATTTTGCCAAGACCAGAGCGCTGGGCGCGACAGGGCAAAAGGCTGAGTTTTTAATGCTCCAAGCGCTCAATGATCGCATGGCGACCGGCACATCCGGCTACAATCTGGATTTGACCACGACTTTACAGCGCGCCGCTATCGGTCTGCGCGGTGATGATGTGGCCTCGCGTTATGATATGCGCCTGATGGTGCGATACGTTTTGACGGACGCGGCGACCGGGGACGTGATTGACCGCGATGAGGTATCGGCCGTATCGACGTTCAACTCTCCCAACGATCCTTACGGCACGACAGCCGCGACCGATGATGCTACGCAGCGCGTCGCCGGCGAAGTGGCCGACCGTTTGGCGCTAAAGCTCTCCAAAGCGTTTCGCGCGGGATAGAGCATGAAACTGTCCGGAAGTCGCGCCGACAGATTTTGCGAACGGCCGCCTGCTGATATTCTGGGCGCTTTGATTTACGGCCCGGACCGGGGCCTGACCGTAGAGCGCGTTCAAAAACTGTCCGCGCAATTTGTGCCGGATATTAATGACGCCTTTAATGTTACCGTCCTGACTTCCGATGATTTATCGTCCGACCCGGCGCGACTGTCCGATGAAATGTCAGCCCTGTCCCTGCTCGGCGATGCGCGGCTTATCCGCGTGCGGCTGGATCATGAGCGGCAAGGGCTCGCCATCGGCAAGCTGATCAAGACCTTTGACGCGCACCCGGAGCGCTGCGCCGCCAAGCTGATTATCGAAGCCGGAACGATGACCCCGCGCTCTCATGTCCGCAAAGCATTCGAGGCCGCGACCGGGTTTGCGGCTATTGCCTGCTACGCCGACAGCGCCGCCGATGTCGCCTCTATGGCCCGCGAGACCTTGGCCGGTATTGGCGAGCACGGCATCGGCATTGACGGTGACGCGCTTGTATTATGGACGCCGCTTTTGGAAGGCGACCGCGCTTTGGCCCGGGGCGAGGTCGAGAAAATGGCGCTTTATAAAGGGTACGGCGCGGCCGAGAATACGCGCGTCAGCGTCGAGGATGTAAACGCCGTCGCCTCCGGCGCGCAGGCCGGCGACATTGACGAAATTATCTACGCCGCATTCTCCGGTCGCCAAGCCCAAGCCGATGCCGCCTTTCGCCGTGCCATGGCCGGCAAAATGCACGCCGCTGTTATTCTTCGCAGCGCCCAGCGCCACCTGACCCGCCTGCACAGCGCTATCGCGGCTATGGACGGCGGGGCGAGCGCGTCGGACGCCATGCGCGGCCTGCGCCCGCCGGTGTTCGGCCTGTATCAACGCGAGTTTGAAAGCCAGCTGCGCCTGTGGCGGCCGGCGCTTTTGGATAAAATCCTGCTGGAGAGCCTGGAGACGGAAAAGCGCGTGAAATCCGCCGGCAGTCCGGTCGACGCGCTGACCGGCCGCCTGCTTAATGCTATTGCTATGATTGGCGCAAAATCGCGGCGATAATCCTTGCAACAAAGGGCGGGGAAAAACGTTCTTACATCACGCCTGATAGAGAGACCTCATGGAAACCCTGACACAATATTGGAAAACAGCCACACGGGAATTTCCGCAAATTCTCAGCTTTACGCTCACCTTGCTTGCTGCGGTGACAATCTTAATTGTAGGCATTATTGTTGCAAAATGGCTGCGTAAGAAACTGCTGATATCCAATATTGGCGGCAAACGCATCAGCCCCACAATGCGTCCGGTCTTGGCGAGTGTTATTTTCTACTTTATTGTCGCTTTCACCTTCTATGCGTTTTTGACAAAAATCGGCGTTCCGTCCGGAGCGCTGTTGGCGGTGTTCGGCTCTGCAGGTCTCGCTATCGGCTTGGCGCTCAAAGATACGCTCGGGAATATCGCCGCCGGCGTTATGCTGCTTTTACTGCATCCGCTGAAAGTCGGAGAATTTGTTGAAACCTCAAATTATGCAGGGACTGTGCAGGAAATCGGCCTGTTCTCCACCACGCTGAAAAACCTTGAAGGGCTGTATGTTTTTGTCCCCAACGGTCAGATGTGGAACAACCGCATGCAAAACTTTGCCCGCCATACAGAGCGTAAAATCGTCATTGATATCGGCGTCGGCTACGATACGGATTTGAAAAAGGCGCAAGAGATTTTACTGAAAGTTTTAGCAGACACGCCGGACGTCAAAAATATGCCGACCCCGCCGGAATGCTATGTCATGAGTTTTGGCGACAGCGCAATTAACCTGTCGGCGCGCTGCTGGCTGCCGGCGGATAACTGGCTCGCCCGCAGTTCTGAGGTGCGCGTGCGGGTCAAAGCCGCTTTGGATAAATCCGCGATTGAAATACCGTTCCCGCAGCGCGTGGTCACGACTAAGACGAAGTAATTCTGCCCCGGCTTTAATGCCCGGAGTGCGAGCCGTAGTCATCATCGTGCCCGGCAATCTTGGCCGTCACGGTCACATCGCCCGCATTTTCAAAGGTCAGCGTGACGGGTACGGATTTTACGTCATCACCAATGGCCGATTGAAACATCATTAAGTGATAACCGCCGCGTTTAAACTCAATAGATTCGCCCGCCGCCAAGGCGAGGCTGTCGACGCGGCGCATCTTCATCACATCGCCTTCTTTGATATGATTGTGAAGCTCAACCCGGCCGCTGACCGGCGCGCTCGCTGCGAGCAAAACATCGTCTGCGCCGGAATTATTGGTCAGCATAAACGTACCCAGCGCCACATCGCGGCCCGGCAGAGGCGGCATGACGGCCGCGTTTGAGACTGTCATGCCGGCGGTCGTTGTCTCGCTGTGATCTGCGCCATGATGAGCGTGCCCGCCGCAAGCCGACAATAAAACGGCGGCCAGCGCCGGCAAAAAGGTTCTGCGGTTTAGCATATCAGGCTCCTAAAAATCCGATGGTTTTGCGAATGTCATCCATAATCGGCACGGCAATCGCGCGGGCGCGGTCTGCGCCGCGATCTAAAATGCGGTCAATCTCATCAGGGTCTGCCAGATAGCGGTTCATCAGCGTGGTGACGGGCGATAATTTTTCCACTGCCAAATCGGCTAAAGCCGGCTTAAACGCGCCAAAGCCCTGCCCTTCGAACCGGGCAATAACCGCCTCGCGCGGCTCCTCAGACAACGCGGCGTAAATGCCAATTAAATTGTCGACTTCCGGGCGCTCTGACAAATCATCGCCGGGCGCGGGCATAACGCCCATATCCGTTTTGGCTTTTTTAAATTTCTTAACAATCACGTCCGCGCTGTCAGTCAAATTGATGCGTGAATTATCAGACGGATCTGACTTAGACATTTTCGCCAAACCGTCGCGCAAAGACATGACCCGCGCGCCGGGGCCCTTAATCAGCGGCTCGGGCAGCGGAAAGAAATTCGGCACGCTGAAATCATTATTGAACTTTTGCGCAATATCGCGTGAAAGCTCTAAATGCTGTTTTTGATCTTCACCGACGGGCACTTGGGTGGCCTTATAAAGCAAAATATCGGCCGCTTGCAGAACCGGATAATCGTAAAGCCCGACCGACATATTTTCAGAATTTTTCCCGGCCTTGTCTTTAAATTGCGTCATGCGATTAAGCCATCCGACCCGGGCCACGCAGTTAAAATACCACGCCAGCTCCATATGCTCGCGCACGGCGGATTGTGGATAAATAATCGCCACATCCGGATCAACACCCGCCGCCAGATAGGCGGCGGCAATTTCACGGGTCTGCGCTTTGAGCTGCGCCGGGTCTTGCCAGACCGTAATAGCGTGCAAATCAACAATGCAATAAAGGCATTCATAGTCGCTTTGCAAAGCCACAAATTTTTTCAGCGCGCCCAGATAATTTCCAAGATGCAGCGCTCCGGTCGGCTGCACGCCGGAGAAAACGCGATCGGGGCCTTGATAGTCAGACGTCATAATTTCACTTTCAATATGCGCCTGCTTTTATCACTGCGGCGCGCGGCGTCAACTTTTGCGAAACGCTGTTTTTATATCAGATTTTGAAATGGCGCCGAGCGGAACGGCTGCGATCAGATAGATCACCAATCCCGCCAGTGACACAAAGCCGAGCAGCGCCAAATCCATAATGATCCGTCCGCCGATTTGATCCGAGAAATAGCCGGACAGGAAATAAACGCCGGCGGCCATTATGGCGCTTGCCAGCAATATGCGCGGCAGTTTTCGGCGAAGGCGCGCATCGATAACCAAATGCTCTGATTTAAATAAGGTGCGGCCCAGCAAAATCACGTTTGCCCACGCGGCCACAGACGTTGCGAGTGCGAGGCCGAAAAAACCGACTGTGAAAAATAATGTTGCGCCAAGGGCTACATTAATAACGGCGCTGATACCCGCATAGACCATCGGCGTGCGCGTATTTTCACGGGCAAAAAAGGCCGGCGTTAAAATCTTTATCAAGACAAAAGCCGGCAAGCCGAGGGCAAACATGCGCAGCGCTTTAGCCGTTTGCTCGGTATCGGACGCGGAAAACGCGCCGCTTTGAAACAGGCCGGCAATGAGAAACTCGGGCATGACCGCCAGCGCAAACGCCGCCGGCAGGGTGAGAAAGGCCGAGATTTCCAGCGCGCGGTTCATCGAATTACCCGCGCCTTTATTATCCCCTGCGCGCAGCGCCCGCGACAAAGCCGGCAGCAGGGCAATGCCCAAAGCAATCCCAATCATGCCCAGCGGCAATTGATAAAGCCGGTCCGCATAATTCAGCCAGCTGGGCGCATTGGCCTGCGTGGTGGCGATATTATGGCTGACCATCAGATTAATCTGAGTAATGCCGGCCGCCGCCGCGCCCGGGAGGCCCAGCTGAAACAGCCGTTTTACGCCGGGCGTCATGCGCGGACGCTGCAGACCGATTTTAACGCCGGCGCGGCGCACGCCCCAGACGACCAGTCCGACTTGTAGCGCGCCCGATATTGTCATGGCCACCGACAGGTAAAGCGCCAAGTCGACTTTATCCCAGCCCATCGCCGGCTTGGTTATCAAGACGCTGACCAGTAAGATATTTAGAAATATCGGCGCAGCGGCCGCGACCGCGAAATAATGGCGCGTATTTAAAACGCCGGAAAACAAGGCCGCCAGCGACATAAAAATCAAATAGGGCATGGTGATTTGCCCGTAGAGCACGGCCAAATCAAACGCCGCGGGCGCGCCGTCAATGCTGTCACGCGAAAGCCCCGCACCTAAAAGATTCATCGCCACCGGCATGGTCAGCTCAAAGATAACCACCAAAAAAACGGTAATGACCAAAAGCGCCGACAACGCTTCGGAGGCAAATTGCGCCGCGTCCTCATCCCCGCCTTCTTCAAGGCGGCGCGCATAGAGCGGCACAAAGGCGGCATTAAATGCGCCCTCGGCAAAGACGCGGCGAAACAGGTTGGGCAGTTTAAATGCTGTAAACAGAGCATCCGTGACAAGCCCTGCGCCCAAAAAACGCGCCATTAAAATATCGCGCGCCAGTCCCAGGAACCGGCTGATCAGCGTGAACGCGCCGATAATCGCCGTGGACTTAATCAGTTTCACACTTGGCCCTCATCGCCCAAAACGCGCAAAAGTTGGTCTTCGACGGTGATACGTTTTTCCGCGCGCCATTGGTCGCTTCCGTCTAAATATTTCAGATAAAATACATCCACGGCCGTCGCGCCGATGACTTCGATATGGGCGGACAGAATAATCAGCTCATTACCGTTCAGCACTTTGGCAATTTCATGCAAAAGCCCCGGCCGGTCGCGGCCCTCCACCTGCAAAATAACAACGTCTTTGGCCTCTCGGTCTTCAAACGCAACTTGCGGCGTGACCGGAATAGCTTGGGCGCGGCGCGAGGGGCGCGAGAGCGTATCAAGCCCGTCCACGCCCTCACCGCGCACGGCTTTAAGCGTTTTTAAGCGCAGGCTTTCCAAAAGATGAGCCGAGACGCGGCCAAAAGCTAAGCCATCCGGGTTTTGCAAATAAAAGATATTAAAAACCGATCCGTCTTCGCCTGTGTGAAGACGCGCGCCGGTAATGGACGCGCCGGACGAGGCAATCGCGCCGGTCATATCCGCGAACAATCCCGCGCGGTCCGTCGTCATAATCCAAAGCTCTGTAATATCGAACGGCTTGTTAATGCGGGTTTGCACATGGTGATCCCCGCCGGCGTCAATGGCGCTGTCGATGAAGCGGGCGTGGCGAACCTGATCGGAGACGGTAAAGCTCAGCCAATAGCTGTCATCAAGCGCCTCCATATAGCTTTCAACCGTCTTGCTGACGGTCAGCGGGAGACGTTCAAACAGGGTTTCACGCGCGGCATTGGCGCGGCTGCGCGGGGCGATATTGGGTTTATCCGACAGATAATCCGTCGTGCCCTTATAAAGCTCGCGCAAAAGCGTGCCCTTCCAGTCGTTCCAAATGCCGGGGCCAACGGCGCGAATATCAACAATGGTCAACGCCATGAGCATTTGCAGGCGCGCTTGCGAGCCGACATTTTCTGCAAATTCAGCAATCGTCTCGGGATCGGAAATATCGCGGCGCTGCGCCGTTTCGCTCATGTCCAAATGACGGCGAATGAGCCACGATACTGTATCAATCTCATCCGCGTCCATGCCCATACGGCGGCAAGCCCGCCGCGAAAGGCGTGCGCCTTCCACGCACTGATCGCCCACGCCTTTGCCCGTATCATGCAGCAGGCAGGCCATATATAAAATGCGCCGCTGGCTGTCCGTGAAGTTTTTGACAAAGTCCGTCGCAATCGGATTTTCTTTTTCCAAAGCCCCGGTTTCCAGATCATCATAATAGCGCACAAGGCCGATTGTATGATCATCGACCGTATAGGCATGATGCATATTAAACTGCGTGCGCCCGACAATGCCGCCAAATTCAATCAGGTAACGGCCCAGAACGCCGGCCTCATTCATGACTTTCATCACGGCGCCCGGCGCTTTAGAGCCCAGCAGCGTATCTAAGAATATTTTTGCATTTTTCGGATCTTTTCGAAAATTATTGTCGATCAGATTACGGCGAAAATCGATGGCGCCCAGAGCGTCCGGGTGCAGATCTAAATTCCGAGCGCCGGCAATTTGAAACAGCTCTAAAATCAAAGACGGGTTTTCTTTTATCTTCATATCATCGGCGAAGTTTAAACGGCCGTGATCAAGAATAAATCCGGTCCGCTTAATGCCGCGCCGCGACGTCGGCAAAAAGCGGTCTAACCCTTGCGGCAAACGCAGCGAGCTGGCCTGCTCTAATTTTGCGCAGGCAATCCGCGTAATCGCGCCGACTTCGCGCGCATTGGTGAAATACTCACGCATGAATTTTTCCACCGCTACCTCAACCGGCCCGGAGGCATAGCCCATTTTGCGCGCCAGTTTGGTTTGATAATCAAAAGACAGGTTTTCTGTCGGCCGCTTGCCCGACTCGTAATGCAGGTGGCAACGTGTGCGCCATAAAAAATCTGCCGCGCGTACAAACCGGTCTGCCGCCTGCTGATCAAACAGGCCCATCGCCACATAATCTTCGGCCCGCTGCGGGTCGATAATCTGCGCGTCTTTATCAATGTAGCGCGCAATCCAGTAGAGCACATGCAAATCACGCAGCGCGCCTTTGCCCTCTTTGATATTGGGCTCGATCACGTAACGTGAATTACCCTCGCGTTCATGGCGGATATCGCGCTCTTCCAGCTTAGCCGCGATGAAGCCACGCCCGCGGCCTTTGTTAATTTGAATGCGAAATTTAAACCGCAGCTCTTCGGCTAATTTCTTGTCACCCGCAATATAGCGGCAGTCCAGAAGCGCCGTCAGGATTGTCTGATCTTCTTTGGCCAATTTTAAATTTTGCTCAATAGAGCGGCAGGACTGCCCAACCTTCAGCCCCATATCCCAGAGCATGTAGAGCATAAATTCCGTAATCGCCCCGCATGTGTCTGACGGCGCATTGCCGGAATGCAAAAACAGCAAATCCAGATCAGAGCCCGGCGCCATTTCCCCGCGCCCAAATCCCCCGACGGCGCAAATGGAAAATACTTGCTCATCCTCGCCGTGCCGCGCCCTTGCAAAGTCATAAATCGCGCTGACCAAATCCGTATGCACAGCCGCAATGCGCCGCGCGGTTTCCAGCCCGCCGATACGCCCGCGTTCAAACAGGACCCGCGTATCGTCCAGCGCGTCTTTCAGCGCGTCTTTTAAAAGTTGCAAAGCCTTCGCGCGGCCGGCGTCATCAGCGCTGAGGCTTGCCAGTTTTTTGCCCAAACCGGATTTATCAAAGCCGCTGTCGACGGGCATGGGCGCGCCGGGAATGACAGGACCGGAACGGCCCAAAAACCCGCGCCGGCGCAATTTATCCGGCTTGGATTGCGCGTCCTGCTTTGTATCAATCAGATCGGCCATTACAGTTTTCCTTTAAGCTCATACAGTAAATCCAGCGCGTCGCGCGGGGACAGCGTATCAATATCCAATTCGTCCAAAATAAGATCAGATTGTGATTTTTGCGCAGGAGGCACAGCCGGCGGATTAGCGTTAAACAAAGGCAAGTCCGACAGCACGCTGCCGGTCTCGCTGTGATCATCTTCCAATCGCGATAAGACAGCCTTGGCGCGCTCGACCGCTGCCTGCGGGACTCCGGCCAATTTCGCCACTTGAATTCCGTAAGACTTATCCGCCGCGCCGGGACGCACGTCATGCAAAAACACCAAATCCCCGTCCCATTCTTTGGCGCGCAGGGACGCGTTCCCGGCATGCGGCAAATCTTCGGCCAGCTCTGTCAGCTCATGATAATGGGTGGCAAACAAAGCCCGGCAGCCATTGACATCATGCAAATGCTCGGCGGCCGCCCAGGCTATAGACAGGCCGTCAAAGGTCGCGGTGCCGCGCCCGATTTCATCTAAGATAACAAAGCTGCGCGGCGTGGATTGATTTAAAATTGCGGCCGTCTCAATCATCTCGGTCATAAAAGTTGACCGCCCGCGTGATAAATCATCCGATGCCCCGACCCGCGAGTACAGGCTGTCGGCAATCCCGATATGCGCCGATTGCGCCGGCACATAACTGCCCGCTTGCGCCAGAATAAACATCAAAGCGTTTTGGCGTAGATAGGTCGACTTACCGGCCATGTTCGGCCCGGTAATCAGCGTCAGCCGCGCCCCGGTCTGCCCGGCCGCGTCCAGCACGCAATCATTGGCCGTAAATCCGGCCCCGCCGTCTTTTTTCAAAACCGCTTCGACAACCGGATGCCGCCCGCCTTTAATATCCAGCGCCGTGCTGTCATCAACAACAGGTCGCACCGCGCCCGTCTCTGACGCCCAAAGCGCCAGCGCGCTGTAAACATCCAGCCGCGCCAGCGCCGAGGCCGCGCGCCGAATGTCATCGGCCAAATCGCGCACCCGGGCGCAAAACGTCTCAAAGATTTCCAGCTCGAGCGTCACGGCTCGCTGCGCTGCGCCGGCAATTTTGGCATCCAAATCCGCCAGCTCCGTTGTTGTAAACCGCACGCCTGATACCAAAGTCTGCCGGTGAATAAATTGCGCGCTGTGCGCCTCGCCCATCAAGACGTCACCGTGACGCGGCGTAACCTCGATGAAATATCCCAGCACATTATTGTGCTTCACCTTCAGGCTGCTTACCCCTGTGACCTGCGCATATTGCCCTTGCAGGCCGGCAACAATACGGCGCGAATCATCGCGCAAGCTGCGGACATTATCCAAATCCGGCGCGTAGCCGGCCTTAATAAACCCGCCGTCGCGCGCCTGCATCGGCACATCATCGCGCAGCGCTTTTGACAGAGTCTCTATCAGTTCTGACAGGGCCGGCTTTCGCGACAGGGACAAATCATTGAGCGTCCGCGAAATTTCATCCGGACTATCCAGCAGCCCGTCTTTGACAAACAACGCCGTCAGCCGCTCGCCTTCGCGAAGCCCCCGGGCAATGGCCTGTAAATCACGCGGCCCGCCCCGGCCCAGCGCAATGCGCGTGGCGCTGCGCGCCGGATCACCGGCGAGTTTTAAATGCGCCCGCACGCCCTCGCTGATGCGATCTTGGCTTTCAAAAAAAGCCAAGGCATCAAGGCGCGCCTGAATCGCTGCCACGTCAACCAATGGCCGCGCCAAACGATCCGCCAAAAGCCGCGCGCCGGGCCCTGTGACTGTGCGGTCAATCACAGACAGCAGCGAGCCGGCTTTGCGCCCTTGCAGGGTTTTATCAATCTCAAGCCCGGCCCGCGTCGCCGCATCAATCGCCATATAGCCGGACGCCGTGACCCGGCGCGGCGCGGACAATTCCGCCTGCCCGCCCGCTTGGGTTAATTCCAAATAATCAAGCAGCGCGCCGGCGGCCGCTAATTCCGCGCGGCCCATCTGCCCGAACCCGTCCAAATCCGCCACTGCGTAACGGGCCTTTAAGCGGCGCTCGCCGGCGCGGGCATCAAACTTACTGCCGGGCAGCGGCGTCAACGCCCCGCCGGCAATCCGTAACACCTGCGCTAATTCCTCATCGGCAAAGACGCTTTCCGGCAAAACAATTTCGCGCGGGTCGAGCGATGCCAAGACAGAGCCAAGCGCCGACAAATCCATGTCCAGAACATGAAACTGACCGTCGGAAATATCCGCCCACGCCACAGCCGCGCTGCGCCCTTTTGTGACCGCCAGTGACAAAATAAAATTACTGCCGCGCGCGTCCAGTAATGTATCCTCGGTCAAGGTTCCGGGCGTTACAATGCGCACGACTTCGCGCCGCACAACGGCTTTATAGCCGCGCTTTTTCGCCTCGGCCGGGCTTTCGGTCTGCTCACAAACGGCGACGCGGTAGCCTTTTTTAATCAGGCGCTCAAGATAGGTCTCAGAGCTGTGCACCGGCACGCCGCACATCGGAATATCCGCCCCGTCATGTTTGCCGCGTTTCGTCAGCGCAATATCCAGCGCCGCCGCCGCGCGCACCGCATCATCAAAAAACAGCTCGTAAAAATCACCCATGCGGTAAAACAGCAAAGCCTCCGGCCCGACTTCAGCTTTAATGCCTAAAAACTGCTCCATCATCGGCGTAACTTTGGCCGGTTTTGCCGGCGCAGCGCTTCCCGTGTCCGGCTTCTCATCTGAAGCTTTTTCAAGCGCATTTTTAATCAGGGTTTCCGCAGATTTCGACATCGCGCCAAAATGGCCTAACCGGCCCGCGCGGGCAAGGGCTAAGCCCTGTCAGACGCCATCATTTTAGCGGTAAAGCCGGAGAGCCACGTCACGATAACCAATATCAAGGCAGGTATGCCGAAGGCCGAGGTAATAATGAAGAAAAGCTCATAGCCGACAGCGTCCGCAATTTGGCCCGAAAACCCGGCCAGCGACTTGCCGTAAAACGCAAACAAAGAGCTGAACAAAGCATATTGTGTCGCTGTAAATTTTCGGCTCGTCATAATCGACATGAAGGCGATGAAGACCGATCCGGTAAATCCGGCGGCGATATTATCGGCCCCGATAGTGACAAGGAGATAGACAGTCTTTGGCTGCTCAATCCCCGCCAGCCACGCAAAAGCCAGATTGGTCGCAATCAATATGACCGCCCCTATAATCATCGATCGCGCCAGTCCGATTTTAATCGCAGATACGCCGCCTAAAAAGGCGCCGATAATCATTACGCTAATGCCGAACACGCCTTTGACCGACCCGATAACGGACTTCTCATAACCCAGATCAATGTAGAGCGGCATCGCCATAACGCCCATGGTTGTATCACTGATGCGATAGGTCGCCACAATTGCAATGACGGCCAAGGCCATCCACCCCGTGCGGCGAACAATATCGGCAAAGTCTCCGATAATGGGAATCGTATATGTGGCATCCGCGAGCAGCATTTTTCGCCCGAGAGTCAGAAAGAAAAACGCGGCCAAAAACGGAAGGCAAAGGACAAAAAACAACAAGCCTTGTAAGGCGCGAACCTGAATATAGTCGGGCAGAAAGCTAAAAAAGCCGCTCGTGTGACCGCCAATCCAACCGCCCAGCACGCGTAAGAAGCCGCCATCGCGCAACCCTAACCCGAGAAAGAGGCTGATGGCGCTTAAAAATAAAAGTCCGGTTATCAGGCAGACGCCAATCTGCCCGGCGCTCAGCCCGGCGCTCCCGGTATCCGCATCAGACGCCGGCGCCCACAAAAGCGTCGACCCGCCGATAACGGCCAATGCGCCCAGCAGTAAATAAGTCAGGCTGAACCCGCCAATATCAGCAAAGAACAGCCCGCCCGACACGGCTATAATCATCCCGAACCGGTAACCGAGTTGATAGATTGCCGACAAGGTCGCCTGCTCTTCATTGGTTCCGCTGTCCACGCGCCACGCATCAACGCAAATGTCGAGCGTCGCCGACGAGAACGCCAGCAAAACAGCGCACAATGCGACGCCCGCCAAGTCCCGCGCCGGGTCTTGGAAACTCATGGCGAGCATGGCAGCGCCCGTCCCGAATATGGCCAGCAGCGTCCATCCGCGGCGATTGCCCAGCCACCGCGAAAACCCCGGCACCCGAAATCGGTCTATCAATGGGGCCCACAGCATTTTTAGGGAATAGGCAAACCCGACCCAGACGAAAAAACCGATGGCAGTGCGGCTGACTCCCGCTTCGCGCAGCCAAGCCGACAGCACAGTGTAAACCAGCAGGATGGGCAAGCCCGCACTGAAGGCAAGCCCCAGCATGGCAAAACTTTTGCGGCTTGAGAAAATTTCTGAAATCAGAAAAATTTCGTCCAGCCGCTTAATTATATCCCGGCTGTCATCAGGTGAGTCTGGAAGGCTTTTTGACATAAAAAAAAGCGTGCCCGAAAACAGGCACGCCGTCCAGAATTTTTATCGGCGAGGCCTGTTAGCCTGCCAATGCGGCCTTACCGGGGGCGCGGGTTTTTTCAACCCATTGCGCGACCATGGCCGTCAGCTCTTCAGCGGACACAGGCTTGGTCATAAAATCATTCATGCCGCTGTCAAAACAGGCATTGCGATCATCATCAAAAGCGTTCGCTGTCAGAGCGATAATCGGCAAATCATCGGCCCGAGATCCGCCCATGGCGCGGATTTTCCGGGTCGCTTCCAACCCGTCCATATTCGGCATGCGCATATCCATCAGGATCAGGTCGTAATTATTATTTTTCACAGCATCGACAGCGAGCGCGCCGTCTTCCACGGTTTCAACCGTGCAGCCATCCGCCTCAAGCAATGTGCGTGTCAGCAGGGCATTAATGGCATTGTCCTCTGCCAGCAATATCCGCAAAGGCTCTCCGTCTTTATTTTGCGCGGGCATGTCGGGGACAGCGGCAGGCTCCGGCGCTTCTTCCGCCGGGGCGACCGCACTGCCGACGGCGCGGGCAATAACGGCGTCACGCCAATTAGACCCGAGAACAGCATCATCATTTTCAATCGGCAAAGCGCGGCGCTCAAAATCACGGGCCGGTGCCTCAGCCTGCGCGGCGGGCGGCGCTTCTGCAGGAGCGGCGGCAGACTCGGCCGGCACTTCGGGCGCGATCTGCGGCGCCGGCGCCGGCGCTGCAGCTTGCACAGGCTCGGGAGCTGCGGGCTCGGGAGCGGGCGGCTCAACGGGCAGCGGAGCCGGCTCCTGAGAGGCGGCAGCTTGCGTCATGTCGTATTGCGGCGCGGAGGCCGTTTCAGAGACGGGCTCGAAGGCGGGTTCAGAAGTCTGTTCAGACATCTGTTCGGGCGCAGGCTCGAATGCAGGCTCAAATTCCGGGGCTTGTGGCTCAACTGCTTGCGGCTCAGGCTCTTGTGGCTCAACAGCTTGCGGCTCAGGCGCGGCGCTGACCGGCGCGTCAAAAGTCTGCGGAGGCGTTTGTAACGGGGCAGAAGCGTCCGCCGGCTGTGCGTCCTCTTCGGCTTGGCCGAACGTTGCTGCCGGCGCGGCAGGCGCAGCGCCAAGGTCTGCCGCCGGCGGCGCGACCGTAACATTATCTGTTTGCGGCACGGCCTGCGTATGCGCGGGCGGCTTATAGGCTGTAACATCGCGGGCAATGGCCAGAGCCGTGCCATCAGCCATCATTACTTCGACCCAGTCGTAAATTATGTCATCGGGCGCTGTCCCGGCGCGGGTTTCAAACCGGTAAGGATGGCCTTGCGGATTTGGCGCGGGCCAGCCCATAACCGGCTGTCCTGTCCATGTCTCGACCCGGCCGCCATAAAGCGACAGAAAAGCAGCGTTAATAAACAGAACGCGGCCGGCGCTGTCACGCTTTATGACCGGATCCGGCCATGGCCACATTTGTGCTGCAAAAACATCATCAGGTGACATGCTTGCCTCCCCCTCGCCGAAATAAATTCACTTATCAAGGATTAAGGTTAAACACTTATACTGAAGACTGTGTTAACGCAGGGGCGAAATTTTAGGCCTTTCAGTCTCCGTATATGCCGCGATTATGGCGCGGGCGGGGCTTATCCGGTTTCAGTCCCGGACTGTAACGTGAGCGCGCAGCAGGCGCGGCGCGTTTGCTCACCCGGCGGTGGGACAAAGCTTCAGCAATGTGCAGCCGGTGAATGTTTTCGCTGCCCGCCAAATCCGCCAGCGTGCGTGCCACCCGCAGCACCCGGTGATAGCCCCGCGCGGTCAGGCCCAATGTCTCCGCCGCTTGGGTCAAGAGCTGCCGCCCTTCGCGGTCCGGCTCCGCCACAATATCGAGCTGCGAAGCCGACAGCGTCGCATTGGTGGCCTCGCCGTTGCGCTGCGCCTGAACTTGCCGTGCGCGCAAAACCCGCGCCGCGATCTGCTCGCTGCCTTCCGCAGCCGGCGGCAAAGCCAAATCCGCCGGCGTGACAGCCGGCACGTCAATCTGCAAATCCAGCCGGTCCATAAAGGGGCCGGA
>CALLVD010000046.1 GCA_938010385.1 uncultured Robiginitomaculum sp. | reverse complement strand
GCCATGGTTTGCCCGCGCCCGTTTGGCGGACCGCCGTAAACAATGTCGATATCCGCATCACCGGTCAGCCAGGGTGACCAGTAAACATGGGTTTCGAGATTGTTGAAGTAAGGAAATATGTCCTCAGGCGCAGCATCGATAACCTTAAGCTGCTCTGTGCCGACTTCGGACGGACGCGTCGCGCCGAACACGCCGGCCAGAATAAACAGGCCGAGTATCAGAAAAATTGATCTGAATATCCATTTCATCGCGGGCTTTCGGAATCACTAACGTCTCTTGTGCAGTTTTTAGCATATTACCGCCGCTTGCAACCCCGCCCGGCTTTGCCCATAAGATGAAGCGAATAAAGGAGACAAATATGCGTTTGATGGACAGCGGCGACATGATGGAAATGCTCACCGGGACGGCTATTCGCGGTCTGAATATTCTGGGATCGCTGTTTTTGTTTATAATCGGCGCGGTGATGGCCGTAGCTGTCGTCTTTTTCTTTATCGATATTACGCAGACAAAGGACTCTGTGCGCCGCAACTATCCCGTCATCGGCCGGTTTCGCGGATTATTTTCCAAGCTGGGCGAATTTTTTCGCCAATATTTCTTTGCGATGGACCGAGAGGAAATGCCTTTTAACCGCGCCGAACGCGAATGGGTCAATGACGCGACCCATGAGGGCAGCGAAACTGTTCCGTTCGGTTCGACCAAGCGCTTGGCCCCCGGCACAGCGATTTTTGCAAACGGCTTATTTCCCAAACTTGACGGCGAGTGGGAAAAGCCTGACCCCGTTACTATTGGCCCTGATACCAAACACCCCTATGCGCCCTACAGTTTTTTCAACATATCAGCCATGAGCTACGGCTCACTGTCGGAGCCTGCCATTCGCGCTTTGTCCCACGGGGCCGGTTTGGCCGGATGCTGGCTCAATACCGGCGAAGGCGGCCTGTCACCGTTTCACTTGGAAGGCGGCTGCGATATTGTTTTTCAAATGGGCACAGCCAAGTTTGGCGTGCGCAATGACGATGCTACGCTTAACACGCAAAAGCTGGCAAAGCTTTGTGAGAACCCGCAAATCAAAATGATTGAGATTAAGCTCTCCCAAGGTGCCAAGCCGGGCAAGGGCGGGATACTGCCGGCCGGCAAGGTGAATAAGGAAATCGCGGAAATTCGCGGTATTCCCGAAGGTCAGGCCGCCATTTCCCCTAACCGACACGTTGACGCCGGCTCGCCGGAAGAGCTTTTAGACCTGATACATCTGACCCGCGAAACCTCCGGCCGGCCGACCGGCATTAAATTCGTTGTCGGCGATATGCGCCCGATTGAAGATTTGATTGCTGAGATTAAAAAACGGGGCGAAGCCTCCGCACCGGACTTCATCACGGTCGACGGCGGCGACGGCGGCACCGGCGCCGCGCCTATGCCCTTGATCGATAATGTCGGCCTGACCGTGCGCGAAGGTTTGCCGCTCATTGATGATTTACTGCGCAAAGAAGGCCTGCGCGAGCGGATTAAAATAATCGCCTCCGGAAAATTAATTACGCCCGCCGACGTCGCTTGGGCCTTTTGCGCTGGCGCTGATTTTGCCAATGCGGGACGCGGTTTCATGTTTGCGCTGGGCTGTATTCAAGCCCTTAAGTGTAATGAAAATACCTGCCCGACCGGCATTACGACTCATGACAAACGTTTACAGCGCGGCCTTAACCCGGAAAATAAATCTGTGCGCGTGATGAATTATTGCAAAAACATGGTCAAAGAAGTTGAGATGATTGCCCATAGCTGCGGCGCGGATCATCCGCGTGATCTGACCCGCAATCATGTTTTGATTGTGCAGCAGGACGGCCATTCAGAGCCGTTTTCCAAAGTTTGGAAAGAGGCCTTACTTTAACGCTTGGCTTTGCTCGAAAATTTGCGCCGCGATTTGCGGACGGTCTTTATATGTCGTGCGGACCGTTTCAATGTCTGCCGCCAATTGCTCTGTTTGCCCTAAAACCCGGCGTGATGTCAGCAGCCTGACCCATCCTTCGGGATTATCCGGCGCCTCTGCCAGCCTTGCCGCGAGGCTGTCGACCATGCCGCCAATCATCGCCATGCGATCTTCCGCCGGCATGTTTTGCGCAGCGCGAGCTTGGGCAACGAAGGCGGCGGCGCTGTCATACTCTGATTGCAGTTCCGGGGTCGGGGCAAGCGCAACCGATTTCTCATAGGCCGCCAGTCCTTCGTCCAAACGCCCCATACTCATCAGCAACCGCGCATATAGCGTCCACCCCGTAGCGTTTTCAGGCTCCTTTTCGAGCAAGGCCTGCATTTGCGCAGCGAGCTCTTCTTGGCTCGGCGGCGTTTGCGCGGACGACGACACGGCGCTTTGCTTATTGGTGAGGTCAGGGCGTCCCAAATGCGCGTAAAGACCGGCAGTAAAAACCAAAAGACCGGCGAATATCGCGGCTATCCCTAATTTGTACCGACTGCCGTCTGTATCGCCGGCCTCATGAGCCTGCGTAATTTCAAGCACCCTGCGTTGAAGTTGAATCCGGCGCGCCGCCAAAGCCTCGGACGGGTCAGCCTTGTCCATTGCAGCAATTTCGTCTGCGTAAGTCTTAAGCTCCGGCGCGCGATTAATGCGCCCGGCGCGGCCCCGCAGAGGCGCGCAAAGATAAAATCCCGAAGCTATGACCAAGGCGGCTAAGATTATCCAAATCATGACGCGTCCGTCTCCAAGGCTGACTTTACCCGCTCGGCTTCTGCCGCTGAAAGCTCCGGCACGTCCGGGGCAATCCTGCGCCGTGAATTGATGACAAGCCAGCCCATAGCCAATAAAACCAAACCGGCCGGCACGAGCCAAAGCACGAGCGTATTGCCCTGCACGGGCGGTTTTAAAAGCACGTAATCGCCATATTGCGCGCGCATGAAATCTATGACCTCTTCATTACTCATCCCGCTGTCGATTTGCTTGCGCACTAAGCGGCGCATATCGGCGGCGAGAGGCGCATCGGATTCATCGATAGATTGATTTTGGCAGACCACGCAGCGCAAAGACCGCCCGACCTCTCGCGCGCGCATTTCTGTCTCATTGCTGCCGGACTGCGCGAGCGCGGCGACAGATGAGAAAAGCAAAAAACAAGCGATGACAAGAAACCTCATGGCGCGCTCTTTTTTAAATCGTTGATAATCGGCAACAAGGTATCGCGCCAAATTTGCGGCGTCACCATTCCCGTGTGTTTATAGCGAACCGTGCCGGAAGCATCGACAATGAAACTCTCGGGCGCGCCCGTCACGCCAAGGCCGATGGCCAGCAAGCTGAGATCATCAAATAAAACGATGTCATAGGGGTTGCCGAGCCTGTTCAGCCAAGCCTGTCCCGCCGCGCGCTCATCGCGCCAATTTACGCCGACTATGCGCACAACATCCTGCTGCCCGATATCGACAATGGTCGGATGCTCCACGGCGCAGGGCGTACACCAAGAGCCGAACACATTGACCAGGCTGACCTGTCCGCGCAAATCAGCTTGAGTGTAAGTTACGGTTTCATCGCGCAAATCTGTCAGGATAAAATCAGGGACGGGCCGGTCAATCATTTGCGTTTTTATCGCGCTAGGGTCTTTGGTCAGACCCATAGCGAACAGACCGCCTAACACTAAAAAAATGGCCAGCGGAATTAAAGCGGCGGGCTTCATGCATCTCTCCCTTGCCGTCGCAGGCGCTTATCAAACAAAGAGACAAAACCGGCGAGCGCCATCATAAAAGCGCCAATCCAAATCCAGACCACACCCGGATGATAATAGGCGCGCAGAATGAAGCCTTTATCGGGGTCCCCGTCACCGATGGCCGCAAATATCGTCGCGCCTGCGCTATATTGAAATCCCGCCTCGGTGGTCAGCATTTCGCGCACCGGATAAAAGCGGCGCTCAGACTTTAAGACCGTTTTGCGCCCGGTTTTCTCGGCCGTAATATCGGCGGACAGATAGCTGTAATTATCGCGCTCGCCTGAACTCATATCAGTAAGCGTGAAGCTATATCCGCTGACGGAAATCGATTCCCCGATTTTAACCCGGCGGATATCTTCATTGGCCCAAACTGTCATGACAGTTGCGGCGGCGGTAAAAATCGCAACGCCCATATGCGCCAGGAAAAACCCGTAAGCTGCAGCCGGCTGCGCGCGCAAAAGCTGAACGCTTTGCGCAGCGGAAACTTTGCCCCATTTCACTTTCCGCGCCATGGCCGCAAAGGTCGCAAACGCCAAATAGGCGGCAATGCCAATCGCCAAAGCCCCGAGAACGGATTTTCCGATAAAAGCTGTCAGACCGGCGACAATCAAAAATACAAAGCCCGCTTTTTTCAAAAACGCTTTCAGGCCCGCTTTGTTTTTGCCTTGCCAATCCAGAAGCGGAGCCGCGCCCATAAATAAAATAAGCAGCAACATAATCGGCGCAAAGGTCAAATCGAAATACGGTTTACCGACTGAGATTTGCGCGCTTGAAATCACGTCTATAAACAGCGGGTAGAACGTGCCGAGAAACACCGTGACCGTCGCCGCAACCAGCAGCAGATTATTCATAGCCAGACCGCCTTCGCGCGACATGACGCTGACCGGTTCGCGCCCGCGCAGGCTTGCCGCGCGCATGGCATAGAGCGTCAGCGCGCCGCCGGTCGCGGCCATCAGCAGGCCTAAAATCACAACGCCGCGCGCCGGATCGACGGCGAAGCTGTGCACGCTGACCAGCACGCCGGAGCGTACGACAAACGTGCCG
Source organism: uncultured Robiginitomaculum sp. (assembly GCA_938010385.1). Taxonomy (GTDB): domain Bacteria; phylum Pseudomonadota; class Alphaproteobacteria; order Caulobacterales; family Maricaulaceae; genus Robiginitomaculum. The sequence continues at coordinate 27,505 of CALLVD010000046.1, read as the reverse complement.
ACCAAGCTGAGTGAGAAGGCCGAAATGCCAAGCAGCACGGTCCAGCTTGCCATGCTGTGCCGTGTGCCCAACACCATGACCGAATGCAGCAAGGCCGTGCCGGCAAGCCACGGCATGAAGGACACATTTTCTACCGGGTCCCACATCCACCAGCCGCCCCAGCCCAGCTCGTAATAAGCCCAAACCGAGCCAAGCGTGATGCCGATGCTCAGAAAGCTCCATGCCAGCAGAACCCAAGGCCGAAGCCAGCGCGCCCAAACGGCGTCCACCCGGCCTTCTAAAAGCGCAGCCACTGAGAAAGAAAACGCGACAGAAAATCCGACATAGCCCAGATATAAAAACGGCGGATGAAACGCCAATCCCGGATCTTGCAATATCGGATTTAAACCGCGACCGTCGAGCGGCGCCGGGTCAAGGCGCAAAAACGGGTTGGACGTCAGCAGGATAAATCCGAGAAAGCCCGCGCCGATCATGGCCTGCACAGCCACGGCCCGCGCGCGCAAGCTCGCCGGCAAATGCTTGCCAAACACCGCCATCGCCGCGCCGAACAGGGCGAGCATGGTAATCCACAGCATCATGGAGCCTTCGTGATTCCCCCAAACGCCGGTTATTTTGTACAGCATGGGCTTATCGGAATGCGAATTTTGCGCCGCCAATTCGACGGAGAAATCAGAGCCGATAAATATTGCCGTCAGCGCCGCATAAGAGACCGCGATTAAAATAAATTGCAAAACGGCGGCCCTGTCGCCAAAGGCCATTAAACGGCTGTCACGACGCGCCGCGCCCAGCAGGGGCAAGACGCTTTGCAGCAGCGCAACGCCAAAGGCGATGATGAGCGCGATATGACCGAATTCTGCCAGCATGAGGGACCCTTAATCGTCCTGCTCTGCTAGCAGGTTGCGGCCCGCATAACAATTTATGCTTTGTCGCAGGCAAACAGGCAGTGGACTTACGCCGGCGCGCCGGGGTAAGATTAATAAACGGGGCAATTTCTATGAGCGTACTGTTATGATTATCGGGCAGATTACCGATTTGCATATTGGCTTTGACGGGCAGGATAAAAGATGCGCAAATATGCAGCGCCTTCATCATGTGCTCGACAGCCTGCGCAGCTTTCGCCGCGGACCTGACTTGCTGCTCTTGACCGGTGATTTGGTCGAAAGCGGGGAACAATGGGCCTATGAAAAATTAAAAGACGCCCTGACATCGCTGCATATTCCCGCTTATTTTGCGCTGGGTAATCATGACAATCGCGACGCCTTTGCAGATGTCTTCGGCGATGCCAATTTCAATGACGGGTTTTTACAATATGTAATCGAGGATCATCCTGTGCGGATTATCGTTCTCGACAGCTTAAAACCCGGCCGCCACGGCGGATCGTTTTGCGCGCGCCGCGCCGATTGGCTGCGGGCCCGCCTGTCAGAGCAGCCGGACCGCCCGACCCTGATTGCGCTGCATCACCCGCCGATTGTGACCCATATCGGATGGATGACCGCCAAGCCCGGCGCAGATTGGACGCGCCGATTGTCAGAGGTGGTTTCCGATTTTCCGAATGTTATTCAGATCATCAGCGGCCATATTCACCGCACGATCACGCAGCCTTTTGCCGGAAGTCTTGTGTCCGTCGCCAACAGCGTCGCCCCGCAAGTTAAATTGGAATTTGCGCAAATCGACGCCGACATTCCCGACGGGCGCATATTGCTGACCGAAGACTTGCCGGGCTATTGCCTGCATTACTGGGACGGGGAAACATTAACCACCCATACAGGAACAAGTCCCGAAGGGCGCGTCATCGCCCGGTTTGATGAAAAACATTCCTCCGTTGTGCATCTGACGACAGACGCCGGCGGACAAAATCCGAAAATCATGGGAGAGCATTAAGCTATGGTGGTCGAAAAACACATCAAATTTCGGCGCTTAATTCCGATTATTTGGAAGCGCATTTTAAAAATGACGATATTGTCTGCGTTGATTGTTGTTCCCCTTGTTTGGTTTGAACTGGACCAATTTACAATCGGCATGACGACGCCTTTAATTTTGGGTACAGCCATTTCAATCTTTTTGGGCTTTCGGACCAATTCTGCCTATGACCGCTGGTTTCAGGGACGGGCAATATTCGGGGAGCTGGGCTCGGCAACGCGAAACATGTCGCTGCTTTTGGCGCGCGTAAATGAGCGCTATGTCAATCACCACACGGGCAAAGATTCCAAAGTCGCGGCGGAAATTATGCCGCGCATGATCCGGCGCAGCCTTGCGTTTTTGTGGATACTCAATCGCCAGTTAAAAGATTTGACGCCGCTTGATTTCGACACGGTTGAAGACCTGCTGTCAAAAGAAGAGATTACAGATTTGAAAACGGCGAAAAACCCGTCCCTGAAAATCATGTATACGCAAAGCCGCGATTTTCGAAAAGTCGTCGCCGAAGGACAGCTTTACGAAGCTGAAGTGTTTGAATATATCGCCGTACAGCGCGACATTGCCCGCCTGCACGCTCAGGCTAACGGGCTAAAAAACACGCCGTTTCCGACGCATTACACTTACTTTACAGACTTATTTGTCTGGCTGCTGGTTATCCTTTTGTCCCTGTCCCTGCCGGCGAATGAGAACTCCGGATATTATGCAATCCCGCTTGTTGTGCTTATCGGGTGGATTTTTTCAATGATTGAGGGCATTGGCGATTACATGGATTATCCATGGGCCAATAATCGCAATGTGGTTCCGATGGACTTCCTGTCCCGGCAGCATGAGATTGGCATTCGGGCCTATGGTTTGGATGAGTCCGATTTGCCGCCGATGATTAGCGCCAAAGACGGCGCCCTGCTCTGATTTATTTGCTTTGGGCCTCATAAATGCCGGTCCAATTTTCGGGCGGGTCGTGACGGTAAATGCTGATGCGCGCCAGAAGCGTTCGATAATAGCCGGCAACATTGTAGCGGCCCGCTTCGGCTTCCAGCGCGCGGGCCTGCGCTTCGGCTTTGACGAAATCACCGGCGCGGTAGCTGCCCAGAAATGCCACATGCGCAGATTTAAACGCGGAAAATGTCTTGGACCTCGCAAGGACCTCATCGCCGCATATCATAAATATCCGCTCCGGCGTGTCGCGTCCGACGACTTTGATTAAGTCCGCTTCAAGCAGGGCAAATTCCGTCATATCTTTCGCAGCCGCCTCGCCCGCCATAGACGTGACGCCATATTGCTTTGTCAGACCCTCAATACGCGAGGCTACATTGGCGGCGTCGCCGATAATCGAGTATGAGAAGCGCTGCTGTGACCCCAGATTTCCGACCGTGCAAACGCCTGTATTCAAGCCAATGCCCATACGCACTTTTTCCGGCCATTTAACCTCATCTTGCGCTGCATATTTTGCGTTCAGATCATCCAGCGCCGTTTGCATATCCAAAACCGCGCGAACCGCATTGGCCTGATGGTCAGGATCGTCAAGCGGCGCGTTCCAAAACGCGACGATGGCATCGCCCATATATTTATCAATGGTGGCTTTATTATCCTGCAAAATATCCGTCATCGGCGTGAGAAAGAGATTGAGAAAAGTCGTAATATCGCTCGGCGTCATCGACTCTGAAATGCGAGAGAAACTGCGAACGTCCAAAAACAAGATCGTCATTTCGCGGTCTTCACCGCCCAGCTTTAAAAGGCTCGGGTCTTCGGAGACTTTGCGCACCAAATCAGGCGACAAATACATGGAAAACGCATTGCGAATTTGAGAGCGCTCGGATTCCGTCAGGTAGAATGACGACAGGCTGGCTATCAGGTAAACGCTTAAGACGACCAAAAGCGGGTAAACCGGATCAAGGATAAATTGCTTGTTCACAAATGCCCATTGCGCGGCGTTCCAGACAATCAAGCCGATGATTAAAGTCAGTATTGCGCCTTTGGCAGCCGATAAGCGCGGCAGAGCCAAAGACAGCACGACGCCCGCGCCGACCAAGGCAAACATTTCAATCATGTTCGCCCAGTATGGCCTGAGCAAATATTGCTCATTGATAATCTGCTCTGCGGCCTGGGCGTGTACGGTGACGCCCGGCTCGGCGGCATTCAACGGCGTCGACTTAATATCTTTCAGCCCTTCCGCGCCGGTCCCGATAAACACGATATGCCCGCCAATGCGCTCTTCCCAATCGCCGGAGGTCAATAGGATTTTCCACGCCGGAATAAAACGCTCAGGCTTAGACTCGGTCAGATATAGTTGCAGCTTTCCGTTTTCATCCGACGGCACGGTGAAGTCGCCGACACGGATGGAGGTCACTTGCGTTTCAACTTTATCGACAGCTTGCAATTCCCCCGACGCGTTGGAGCTTTTGACGGCAAAACTTTTCGCGCCTTGTGCGGCGCGCAAGGCGTCCATAGCAAGGGATGGAAAAACGCGATCCCCGACCCGGGCGAGCATGGGGGCCGTGCGGATAATGGAATCGCCGTCCGGCTGAAACGACACATTGCCATTACCGGATGCGCACGCTTCAAGCTGCGGCAAAGATTGGAGCGAGCCGCCATAATTCGGAATAGCCCCGAGCGGCGGATCGCCCAAAAAGGCAAAGCCCTGTTTGACTGCAGGCAAATCTGCGGAGGGTTTCGGAACCAAAAATATGCCCATCACGCTGTTAGATCGTGCCAAACTTTCGGCGAAAACGGCGTCGTGACTTTTCAAATTTGCCAAATTTTGAAAGCTTTCCGTCGCCAGCGGATTATCGCGCAAAACGGTCACAATGTTTTCCGGCGATGTGCGGTCGGCCTCGGAAAATATCATATCGTAAGCAATGACTTCCGCGCCGGCATTATTCAAATTGTCATTAAGCTTTGCCATCGTTGTACGCGGCCACGGCCATTGACCGATGCGGGCAATGCTTTCCTCGTCAATATCGATAATACGCACCGGCGTGTCGGGATTATATTCGCGCGGGTGGCTGCGATGGAAATGATCTGTCGCCAAATTACCTAATTGCGCAATCGTCGCCGGCTTATAGAGGTAAGACACAGCCAAAACGGCCGTCATAATCAGTGACAACAAAGTCGGCATCAGCCATTTGCGTTGCAGTGACAAATAATTTCGAAAAACTTTAAACATGCCCCGCTCCCCGCACATATGTTAGCGCGCCGGGCAGGCGGTATCAATATGTGGCTTGATTGCGAGTCCATAAAAAAAGGCCCCGCATTTTATAGCGGGGCCTTAAGATATTTACGCGTCTTCTTTGGGATTAGGCGCCGGCAATCCTTTGCCGCCGCCGCGCTTTTCAATTTTCAGCTGTTCCGGCTTGACGATTTTAAAGGTCAGCGCGTCTTTTTTCTTGTCGACGCCGACTTTAACCAGCCCGCCTTTTTTCAGCTTCCCAAACAAGATTTCTTCGGCCAGAGGCTTTTTGATAAACTCCTGTATCGTGCGTCCCAAAGGCCGCGCGCCGAATTGACGATCATAGCCGCGTTCCGCCAGCCATGTCGTCGCCGGTTTAGACAGCTCGAACATAATCTTGCGATCGGCCAGTTGCGCTTCCAGTTGGATAATGAATTTATCCACGATATGCGCAATTGTATCTTCACCGAGCGGCGCAAAGCTGACGGTCGCGTCCAAACGGTTGCGAAACTCCGGGCTGAACAGGCGCTTAATCTCTTTTTCGTCTTCGCCGTCGCGTTTATCACGCCCGAAGCCGATAGAGTTTTTCGCCGCGTCCGCTGCGCCCGCATTGGTCGTCATGATTAAAATCACATTCCGAAAATCAACCTTGCGTCCGTTACTGTCGGTCAGCGCGCCATTATCCATGACTTGCAACAGGATATTGAAAACGTCCGGATGGGCTTTTTCAATTTCATCCAGCAGCAAAACGCAATGGGGAGTCTGATTAACGCCGTCTGTCAGCAAGCCGCCTTGGTCATACCCGACATAGCCGGGAGGCGCGCCGAGCAGGCGCGACACCGTATGGCGCTCCATATATTCGGACATATCAAACCGCAATAATTCCAAACCCATGGTCATGGCTAATTGCTTGGCAACCTCGGTCTTACCCACGCCGGTCGGGCCGGAGAACAGGTAAGAGCCAATCGGCTTGTTCGGCTCCCGAAGCCCTGCGCGGGCCAAACGCACAGCAGAGACGACTTGGTCGATCGCCGTGTCCTGACCGAACACCATGCGTTTCAAATCATCCGGCAGCGTCTTAAGCGCCTTGGCGTCATCGCGAGACACAGATTTCGGCGGGATACGGGCAATCTTGGCCACCACGGCTTCGATGTCCTGAATACCGACGGTTTTTTTGCGCTTGCCTTTGGCAGACAGCTTCATACGCGCGCCCGCCTCATCAATCATGTCGATTGCCTTGTCCGGCAGTTTACGATCGGTGATATGGCGCACGGATAAGTCCACCGCGCCGGTCAGGGCCTCGTCAGTATATTTGACGTTATGAAACTCTTCGAAATAGCCTTTGAGACCGACAAGAATTTTTACCGCGTCTTCCGGCGTCGGCTCCACCACATCAATTTTCAAGAAGCGCCGGGCCAGCGCGCGGTCTTTTTCAAAAATCTGGCGATATTCTTTAAACGTGGTTGAGCCCATGCAGCGCAACTTGCCGTTTTGCAAGGCGGGCTTTAGCAGATTAGACGCATCCATCGCCCCGCCTGACGTTGCGCCGGCGCCGATAATGGTGTGAATTTCATCAATGAACAGAATAGCGTCATCGTGATCTTCAAGCTCTGTCATCACCGCTTTCAGGCGCTCTTCGAAATCACCGCGATAGCGCGTTCCCGCCAGCAGCGAGCCCATATCGAGCGAGTAGATCGTCGTGTCTTTGATGGCGTCCGGCGTATCGCCATTCACAATCTGAAGCGCAATACCTTCCGCAATCGCGGTTTTACCCACGCCCGGATCGCCGACCAGCAGCGGATTATTTTTACGGCGGCGCGACAGCACTTCAATGCAGCGCTCAACTTCCAAAGAGCGGCCGATGAGCGGGTCAATATTGCCCGCCTTGGCTTCCTCGTTCAGATTAACGGTATAGCTTTCCAGCGCGCTTTTCTTTTTTTCCTCGCCGGCAGCATCGGGCTCTTCGGCGCCGCGAACGGGCACAGCTTTGCTCTCGCCGTTTTTGGCCAGTCCGTGAGAAATATAATTGACCGCATCATAGCGGGTCATGTCACGCTCGGACAAAAAGTAAACGGCGTGGCTTTCGCGCTCTGCAAACAATGCAACCAAGGCATTGGCGCCGGTGACTTCTTCACGGCCGGAGCTTTGGACGTGTATGACGGCGCGCTGAATTACGCGGTGAAAACCGGCGGTCGGGCGGGCTTCTTCAAAGTCTTCGACTTCAAGACTGACCAAATCCTCGTCAATGTAACGGGTCACGTCTTCTTTGAGCGATTTTAAATCGACGTCGCAGGCCGTCATGACGGCAGCGGCGTCTTTATCATCAATCAACGCCAGCAATAAATGCTCGAGCGTAGCGAGCTCATGCCGACGGTCCGACGCAAAGGTCAGCGCATTATGTATCGTTTCTTCTAAAACAGGCGAAAATGATGCCATTGTTTCTTCCTTTTCTTGCTCACCTTACAGATAGGGACGGCTCTACGCTTTTTCCATAGTGCATTGCAGCGGATGCTGCGCTCGCTTCGCTAAGTCCATGACTTGCGTGACTTTTGTTTCCGCAATCTCATAGGTATAGATGCCGCACACGCCGATACCGCTCTGATGAACACTGAGCATAATTTGCGTAGCTTCCTCAGCCGTTTTATTGAAGATGCTGACCAGAACCTGAACCACAAACTCCATCGGCGTGTAGTCGTCATTCATCATCAGGACGCGATAAAGAGACGGCTTTTTGGTTTTAGGCCGGGTTTTCGTGGCAACGCCGCGTTCTTCACCGTTGTCCGGTGTTTTGGGCGGTTGGTTTTCAGGCATATAAAATCTCTTAATTTCGGAAAGACAAATGTAGGAAGCCTGCGCCGGGTGTAAAGGGTAACAAACCGCTTACCCCCAATATAAAGCAGTCGGCTTTACTTCTTTTTTTTGACAAAGCCGACAATCACCAAAATAACGGTTAAAACCATCACAATCGTCAACAGCGTCATTACTTTAGTATGGTCCATTTACTCACCCCGTTGAAAATGCGTGTTTTGTCAATCAGCAGCCTAGCTGTATTTTGTTAACAGGTCTTAAATTCCGTTAACACTCCGTCAACCGGACTTCCTTATTTCATACGAGAGTTATCAGGCTTGGGTTCAACGAAACAGCAATGCGAATCATTAATTTCATATTGGCAGCAATCTTGTGTGTCTTTTGTCATCCGGCGCAGGCCTATTCGCCTGACGTCGAAGGCCGCTATGCCTCCATCGCCGTTGACGCTGACAGCCGTGAAATCCTGCATGCCCGCGAAATAGATGCGCTGCGTTATCCCGCGTCGCTGACGAAAATGATGTCACTTTTCGTTGTTTTTGACTCAATCGAGGCCGGCCGGATTAAACTTGATGACCGCATGACGGTATCTGCCAACGCCGCAGCGCAGCCTCCGGTCAAGCTCGGACTGCGCGCCGGGCAAACGATACGGGTGCATGACGCAGTGCAGGCCTTGGCCGTAAAATCTTCTAACGATATTGCCGTAGTACTGGCTGAACATATTGCCGGATCAGAAGACGCATTCGCGGCCATGATGACTCAAAAAGCCCGCAATTTAGGCATGACCCGCACACATTATCGCAATGCGTCGGGCTTGCCGGATCCTTTGCAAGTAACCACAGCCCGAGATCAGGCCAAATTGGCGGATAATCTGCTGCGAACCCACAGACGACACTATCATTATTTCGGGCAGGAAAGGTTCACATGGAAGGGCCGCACACTGCGAAATCATAATACGCTGCTCGGCACCGTGCAGGGCGTTGACGGGTTTAAGACCGGCTACACACGCGACAGCGGCTATAACCTGACCATCAGCGCGCAAAGAGACGGGCGGCGCATCATCGCTGTCGTTATGGGCGGGGCGAGCGGAAAATCGCGCGATCAGCACATGGCAAAGCTCGTCGATAAGGCCTTTAGCGTTATCGGATTATCGCCGGCTGCTATTACCGCGCAGCCCAAACTTATCACAGCGTCAACGCAATCTGCCCCGGTGCAGGCTTTTACGCTTCGGGGCAGAAACAAGCAAAAAGTACGGGTTGTGACAGGCGCCGGGCCTGCCGCGCTTAAGTCTCTGCCTTTAGATCAAAACTGGCAAATTCATCTGGGCGATTACGCCAATGCCCGCAGCGCGCAAGAGGCGATCAGCGCAGGGCTGTCTTTATCCGGCCTAACGCCGGACGCGGGCAGCATTGTGAAAACAGCGCGCGGCTATGGGGCTCGCCTGACAGGCTTGCCCCCTTCAAAGGCACAAGAGCGCTGCGCCGCCATTGCGTCCGGAAACGGGCCGCATTGTTTTTTAATCGCCCCCGGCGGTTAAGCCTTTCCTTGACCTTATGACCTGCTAGACTGGACGTCCTTATGGGAGGCCTTATGGCAAAAACGCCGATTATTGTTCGAACGCTGCGCGAACTTCGCGGTCAGGTATGGGAATGGCGCGGCAGCGGCGAGACCATTGGCTGCGTGCCGACCATGGGCGCGCTGCATGACGGTCATCTATCCCTGATTACGCTGGCAAAAAAACATGCCGGCAAAGTGGTCGCAACAATTTTTGTAAATCCGACGCAATTTGCGCCGGGCGAAGATTTTGAAAGCTATCCGCGTACAGAAGCCGCCGATATTGCCGCGCTGGCCTCTGCGGGCTGCGACTTGGTTTACATTCCCGAGCCCGGCAGCATGTATGATGCCGGCCATTGCACAAGCATTAAAATTCGCGGCGTTGCAGAGAGCCTTGAGACTGACCACCGCCCGACTTTTTTTGACGGCGTGGCTATTGTTGTGACAAAATTGCTCAATCGCGTTGCGCCCGATATGGCTGTATTCGGCGAAAAAGATTATCAACAGCTGGCCACCATACGGCGCCTGGTTATAGATTTTGACATGCCGATAAAAATTGTCGGCGCGCCCATTGCCCGTGACGCGCACGGTCTGGCGCTGTCCTCGCGCAACAAGTATTTTGACACAGACGGTCTGGCTTTGGCCCGTCAACTCAACGTCATTATGTTTGAGTGCGCTGCCAAAATGCGCGCCGGGATGAATGTCGACAAAGCCGCCGAGCAGGCTCGTCAAGCCTTCTTAGATGCCGGATATGACAGCGTCGATTATGTCTCTGTCGCGTCGAAAAACTCACTGACTAAACTGGAGGGCGGTATTTTAAATGACAATGCGCGCCTGCTTATTGCCGTGCACTGCCGCGGCGTCAGATTGATCGATAATTGCGCGATCTGACGGGATCAGGGGTAGCAGTATAGCCTGACAGCAAGGGCCGGCTCATAGCTTCAAATTTCATGTCTGCGACGAAAAAGTGACCCTCACCACGCGCCGATATTGACCAATTTCACCATTAATTCGCGGGGCAAATCCTCTGCCTCGCCAATTCCGACCAAATCTTTCGGGGCGTCTTCGGGCTTAAGATAACGCCAGCCCTGAAAGGCGCGGCGCGGGGCGGGCTGCACCGGGATAAGCTTAGGCTCCATCAATATAGAGCACGCCTTAAGTCCCTGCCCGTTCCGGGTTTCTTCCAAACCGATAATTTTATTACGGCACAGAATTTGCCCTTTAATCACCCAATAAATTGAACCGCCGTCCAGCAGCGCATCTTTTTGCTTGGGAAACATGCGGGTGACATGCTCATGGCATGGCAAAAGGCCGCGTGACTTTCGCCGCGCGACCATTGTAATTTGCCATTTCTGCAGGCCCTCAATCGAAGCGGTTCCAACCGAGAGTTTCTGTAAATGCATCACCATACCCCTGAATACGGGGCGCAGCCGCCTTTGGATAGCTTTAGCGGTTTAAAAATTACGCGCGAACGGCTCTATGTCGACAACATAACCTTCTGACGCATTGTCGATTTTAAATGTGACCATATCTTCGCCGTTATTGGCCTTATAGGCACTGACCTTACGCAAAACGCGGCCGGCAACGGATTTAACGTACCTCTCCGGCAGACTTGAAGCCGCCCAGCGAGATTTAACGCCGAAGCGCTGACGCAAAACTGCATTCGTGTACATGACAGAATTCTTAAACGCGCTTTCGCGGGTAGAAAATTCAGTCGTCACAGACACGCAATAAGTTGAGTTATTAACGCGATGCGGCGAATTCAGCCGCCACGAAATCATCTCACCCGGCTCCAGATCAAAGACACGGGCATGCTCATCCATATCGGGTGAATACGGGACATCATCTTCGCGGTCTTGGGTAATGATGCTTTGATAAGCCTCTTCTGGCAAAAACTCTTCCGTCGGCGGATATAGGTAAATACGTTTTTTCCCGCGCACGTGCCAAAGAATTGTTTCTGTCTGGTCACAATGATAAGGCACTTTGGCCACGGGTGATGAGATCAAAATTCCGCCGCGCGCATTGAAGGCAGGCTTGCCCGTAATGGCAGCAATTGACCCGTACATCTTGTCCAGCACGGCCTTGTATTCCGAATGAACATTCATCGCCTGACGCACATTAATCCACACGGCGCCGGCCTTTGCGGCTGCAATCAGGTCTTTACCCGACGCATCGCGAAAATCGCCTGTTCTGAATTTGTTAGGATAAAGCGGGTGATCATGCCCCATTGTGCATACATCAAGCTTTTCTGAAGGATGCTTCTCCAGCAAATCAGCCAGTGCGTCATCGGTAAACAGCCCGGTCTCTTCAAGTTTGTGACGGACCGTCAAAATGTCCTTGCCGAACTTCGCCGTGTGCTCGTCGGTCCAGTCTTTGAAAATACTCATTATCCTACTCCGTTAATCAGGCTGTAAGTAGGGTAAAAAGGTTTATATGTACTCAGCAAACTTGGTAAACGCCCGGTTAAGTCAGTTGGTTTTTCGCGCCCGATAGCTTGCGCGCAGGCCATAATAAAGCCCGCCCAGCAGCAGTAATCCGCCGATAATTACAGCCCAAGGCGTAATGAAGTCAGCCCAAAAACCCAACCGGTTTTGCGCGAAGAAATAAAGGCTTAGACCCAAGGCAATCAAACAGCCGCCTAAAAATATGAACAGGCCGTAGACATCCGAGGTCGTTTTATTGGCAGGCTTTTTTATAACCGCATCGGTTTTTTTGAATTTTTGCGCGCTGTCCCCGTCAAGTTTTTGCGCGCGCCTTGGCTTGCCCTCATTAGAATTAGCCGCAATCGGCGGCGCTGCCTTCTTTTCGGATTGAGTTTCTGATTTCTTCTCTTCGCTTTCCAGACGGGCAGAATCAATGAGCGCGTCTAAGCGGTCGCTCACTTCAGCAGCGGCCAGGGCAATCGGAGAAGGCTCATCATCCGAGTTACCGTAGCGCGGGATAGACAAATGTTTATCTTGGATGGCCTCGTCCATTTTGTCGTCGTCGGCATAATTGATTGGGTCATAGACACTTTTGGACTCTGCCGTCGTCTGCGCCCGCTCAGTTAATGTTAAAACGCCGCCGCGGTCTTCTGCGCGGCGATTAAAGCCGCCCTGATTGATAACGCCCGGGTCGGGAACATAAGCATCATCATCACTGATGCGCGAATAGCTCTCATCACTTTGGACTGTCATGGCGGCGTTAGGCGCGCGGGCCGGGGTTTTATCCGGGCGCAAAAAGAGCGCTTTTTCTGCCGTGCGGCGACGCACCAAGGCATCAACGACGTAAGTTTTTCCGTCAATCTCAGCCTTGCGCCATTCGTCAAACCCGCTCGCGGCGTCCAGCACGCGCCCGTTATTAAGCGCGTGGCGAATATTTGACGTCATAAAATTGACGGGACCGATATTAAAGACCAGCGAGCAAAGCGCATCGAACTGGCCTTGTGACAGGGGCGTAAATACGGTTTCGCGAACCATCGCTTCGACCCGGGCCAGATCAGAGCGCAAGAGTGTCAGCGCCGCGTCGCGATCGACCGGCTCATGCTGCTCGTCCTCATCCAGCGGATGACCGTAGCCGATGACGCGCTGCCCGGTGACCAGCGTCGCCGCTGCCTCGCGGTACCCCTCAAAGGCCTTAATAAGCTTAAGACCGAGAGGCGAAATTGATTGATAAGAGCTCATATCCCGCCAAATCCGTTCCATTATCGGACAGACCGCCCCTGCGGCCTTCCTTACGGGTGAGGCTATGCAAGTGCCGCGCCTATTCGTGTATCAGGCGTAATTTCGGCGGCAATAAGGCCGATTAGAACAGCATAATAACGGCTGTACCGAGAAAGGCAAAAAAGCCGACGACATCCGTAACTGTGGTGACAAAAACGGAGCTGGAAACCGCCGGGTCAGCGCCGAATTTTTGCAGGCCAAGCGGCACTAATATGCCCGCCAGACCGGCAAAAATATGATTGATAATCATGGCGACAAAAATGACGATGGCGAGGTCCTGACGCCCGAACCAGATCAGCGTAATCAGCGCCAAAACCACCGCAAACAAAAGGCCGTTAATCAGCGCCGCCGTGGCTTCGCGCCTGACCGCCCGCATCGCGGTCGCCGTCGTCAAATCCCGCTCTGCCAGCGCGCGAACCGCCACGGCCAAAGTCTGCGTGCCGGCATTCCCGCCCATGGATGCCACAATCGGCATTAAGATGGCGAGCTGCACAATCTCTGTGAGCGCAAAATCAAACAGGCTTATAACCAGTGACGCCAAAATTGCGGTAATCAAGTTAATAAACAGCCACGGCGCGCGTGATTTCACGGTGCTGATGGCCGTATCCGTCAGGCCGGCATCGGACACGCCGGCCAAGGCAAGCATGTCTTCCTTATTTTCATCTTGGATAATATCGACCACGTCATCGACCGTAATCATGCCGCACAGCCGCCCGATAGTATCAACCACCGGCGCGGAAATCAGGTGATATTTTTCAAAATTATAGGCCACGTCTTCCTGATCCATATTTTGGGTCAGGACCGTGACCAATTCCTCCATAATGTCTTCGACAGCTCGCGAACGGGGCTGGCGCATAATCTGCGAAATCGGAACGTAGCCGACAGGTTTAAACGCAGTGTCGATAATATAGAGGTTGAAGAAAAGCTCCGGCAGATTGTCCCCCTGCGCGCGCATGTGGTCGATGACCTGTCCGACAGTCCAAAACGCCGGCGCGGCAACAAACTCGCGCTGCATAAGCCGGCCGGCGGTTTCCTCGTCAAACTCAAGGCCGGCTTCAATTTCCGCCCGGTCTTGGGCGGGGATAGCGGCCAAGATAGCCTCTCGCCGCTCTTCCTGAACTTCTTCTATAACGTAAGTTGCTTCATCGCTGTCGAGCTCTTCGAGCGCCTGCGCAATCTGCGCATCGCCCAGCAAAGGCAAAACCGTTTCCAGCACTTCATCTTCAAGCTGGCACATAACATCCGGCGTAATTGTGTCCGGGGCGAGTCCGATAATCGTCTCGCGCTGCTCCGCCGTCATTTGCTCAAGCTGATCAGCAAAGTCCGCTTCAAACGTGTCATCCACCAAAGCTTTGACGGCTTGGGTGTCGCCGCGCTCTGCGCTGTCAATCAGGACGGCAAGCTCTTGCGCCTCTGTTATTTCGGCCGGAGCAGTATATCCGTTTTCTGTGTCTGCAGATGACATGTGGGGCTCCGTTAAATCTCGCGCCGAGTATAGCTTGCAGCCTGCGGCGTTGCACGAATATATCCCGGACGCGCACATAAATTTTAGGCTGCACGGAAATCCGCCGTGTGAGGCTTCCTATCGAGCTGCTGCGCGCCTATTGTGAGGCAAAGGAAAACCCTATGCATGCTTTTAAAACCGTCAGCGATATCCGCATTGAAGCCGGCGGCGCGGCGCGATTGGACGCGCATATTGCGGGTCTGTCCGACGGCAAACGCATCGCGATTATTACGGATAAAGGTGTGCGCGCGCTTGGATTAATTGACGCCGGCTCAGAGAGCCTGCGCAGCGCCGGCTATGACGTTTTGGTCTTTGACGACGTGGTTCCTGATCCGCCCGAAGCGGCTGTCATCGCCGGCGCAAAAGCCGTGAAAGATTTTCGCGCCGATATGATAATCGGCTTTGGCGGCGGCAGTCCGATGGATACAGCCAAAGTTATTGCGCATCTCGCCGGATGCAATCAGCTGATTGAAACCCTTTACGGTGTTGGCAAGGCGCTCGGACCGGCCTTGCCCCTGCTCCTGATACCGACGACATCCGGCACCGGGTCCGAAGTCACCAACATCGCCATCATCACAACCGGAGAAACCGATAAAAAAGGCATTGTCTCCGACAGCCTTTATGCCAAACGGGTCTTGCTGGACCCGGAGCTGACACGCGGCCTGCCGGCATCAATCACGGCGAGCACCGGCATAGACGCCATGGTGCACGCCATCGAGGCCTACACATCCGTGCGCCTAAAAAACCCGCTGTCTGACGCACTGGCTATAACGGCGCTGAAAAAACTGCGCGGCGCCATTGTCACCGCCTGTGACGAGCCGGGTAATATGGCCGCGCGCAATGATATGCTCATCGGGGCCATGCTCGCCGGGCAAGCGTTTTCCAATTCACCCTGCGCTGCCGTACACGCCTTGGCCTATCCGCTCGGAGGGTTTTTTCATGTGCCGCACGGGCTTTCCAATGCGCTCGTTTTGACGGAAGTGATGAAATATAATTTGCCGAAGGCCGGTGATTGGTACGCCGAGATCGCCGGCGAACTGGGCGTTGGAAGTACAGGCGCATCACTGATTGACGCCATGGAAGACATTAAAGACCGAACTCGTGTGCCCGCAACTTTGCGCGCCGTCAATATCACCCGCGATGCCGTTCCTATGATGGCCAAAGACGCCATGACCAAAGAGCGCTTGCTGATTAATAATCCGCGCGAAATGACTTATGACGCGACCGTCAAAATTTACGAGGCTATCTTATGACCCGCCAAACGCCGGACAGCCGGGCAGACTATGCTTGGTTTTTGCCGATACAGACCCGATGGACTGACAACGATGTTTACGGCCATATCAACAATGCCGTTTATTATTTCTATTTCGACGCAGCCGTGAATGCCTATCTGATTGAGCAAGGGGCGTTGGTCATAAACGGGCCCGGCGAGATTGGGTTAGTGGTCGATACATGCTGCAGCTATTTCGCGCCGGCCGCCTTTCCCGATACTATTCATGCCGGATTACGCGTGACAAAAATCGGGACCAGCAGCGTGCGGTTTGAGATTGGCATTTTCAAAAATGACGAGCAAACGGCCGTGGCTCAAGGGCATTTTATCCATGTCTATGTTGACGAGCAAACCCGCACGCCGGCTGCACTTTCCGATACCTTACGGGCGGCGCTGACGAAAATTGAAAAGCCTGCGCCATGAGCGAAACCGTTTTAACCCGACGCGAAGGCGCGATAGCCATCCTGATGTTAAACCGTCCGGAAAAAATGAATGCCTATAGCTTGGAGCTGCACAACGCCCTGATTGCGGCGACAGACGCGGCTGATAAAGACCCGGATGTGCGGGTTATTGTTATCACCGGCGCGGGGAAAATGTTTTGCGCGGGCGCGGATTTGGAGAGCGGGTTCAGTGGCGCCGGGCTCAAAGACGGGCCGGAGGTGATCGACGGGATTTCGCGCGATTACGGCGGCATGCTGGTCTTGCGCCTTTGGGAATGCGACACGCCCGTTATCGGCGCGGTCAACGGGACGGCGGTTGGTATCGGGGCGACCATGCTCTTGCCTATGGATATCGTTATTGCCGCGAAGAAATCAAAAATGGGATTTCCGTTTGCGCGTCGCGGCATTGTATTTGATGGGGCGTCGAGCTGGTTTTTGCCCAAAATTGTCGGCCTGACCCGCGCGCGGCGATGGATTACGACAGGCGAAATTTTTAAATCGGAAGAGGCGCTTGCTGCGGGGATGGTCAGTGAATTATGTGACGCGGCCGACGTTTTGCCCCGCGCTTTGGATATTGCCCGCGAAATCGCTGAGCATTGCGCGCCGCAATCTATGGCGAAAAATAAGCAGCTTTTACGCGCGAGCCTGACCGGCCAAACGGGATATGGCGGCGGGCCGATGGGCGCGCATATGATGGAATCTGAAATGCTGACAGAGCGGTTTAAGTCTGCCGATTGCCGCGAGGGTATACTGTCCTTTTTCCAAAAACGCGCGCCCGAGTTTGAGCCCGATGAGCGATAGACTCCGCGTCCTGATTTGCGGTGCAGGCATTGGCGGGCTGACGGCTGCGCTGGCCTTCGTGCGCGGCGGGGCGCAAGTGACTGTGCTCGAAAAAGCGCGCGAGATTTCCGATGTCGGCGCAGGCATTCAGCAAAGCCCGAACGCGATGGCAGTCCATACTGCCTTAGGCACTGCAGATGATATTATCGCAGCCGGCGTTATGCCCGGCGTCGGCATTATTCGTGATTTTAAAAGGGGCCGGGTTAAACTGCGCACGCAGATGAAAGGCGCATATGAGGGCCGGTACGGGCATCCCTATGTGCATATTCATCGCGCGGATTTAATCGACATATTACGCAAGCATGCCGTTAACGCCGGCGCGGACATCAGGCTCAGCCGGACGGTGACAGCCTATGAGAACCGCTCTGACAAAGTTTTTGTCAAAACTGATCACGGAAACTTCACTGCTGATATTTTAGTCGGCGCAGATGGGATTAACTCTGCCATCGCTGCGCAAATGCAGGGCCAAGGCAGCGCCCGGTTTACCGGGCAAATGGCGTGGCGCGGATTAGTCGATGCGTCTGATGTTTCGCCGGGCCTTATCCCAAAAGATGCGAGCGTTTGGGCCGGCCCGGGCACGCACTTTGTCAGCTATTATGTGCGCGGCGCAAATTTGATAAATTTCGTTGCGATCAAAGAGAAAGCGGATTGGACCGAAGAGAGCTGGTCAAAGCCGGGCGACGTTAGCCAATTGCGGCAAGCCTTTAAGGGGTGGGACAAACCCGTAACAGAGCTTTTAAACGCCTGCGGCGCGTGTTTTGAATGGGGGTTATTTGACCGTCCGGCTCTGCCGACGTGGCGGGACGGACGCGCTGTGCTGCTCGGCGACGCCGCCCATCCTATGCTCCCGTTTATGGCACAGGGCGCGGCGATGGCGATTGAGGATTCTTGGGCGTTATCTCAAGCCGTCTTTCAAAACAGCGATATAGAAACGGCGCTGCGGCGATATGAAAGGCTGCGAAAGCCGCGCGCTACAAAGCTTCAAAATATTTCCAAATCCAATGCCGGGCTGTTTCATGCCGCCGGCCCCGCAGCCTTAGCCAGAGATGCCAAACTGGCCGCCGCCCGCGCCCTGCCCTTTGCGCAAAAAATGCGGTTTGATCCGATTTACGGCTATGACATCACGACAGTGATTTAAGGTCTTCTGCCGTATTTAAGTTCTTCATACGGGCCGGCGTAAACTCGATTTTGGCGGACCCCAAAACTTCGTGAAGTTTTGAAACGCGGCGAAGGCCGCGTCCCACAATTTCGCTGTGCAGAATTTCCAAACTGCCTGCCGGCAAGAAACTATGCAGGCCATGCACGCGAGAGCCGCTTATAGCCACCGCCGGCGCGTCACCAACTAAGCGCGCTGAGAAGTCTTCCGGCAAAAACGGTGTATCCGCCGGCGCGGTTATAATACCGTCAAAGCCGGACGAGACCGCAAAGTCTAACCCCGAGAGAATTGATAAAATGACTCCGGGGTCACCGGCATCATTGATAAGCAATTTCCGATTGTCGCGAATAACCGGGCAGCCCCGATAGGCTTGTTTTGGGAAATCAGAGGCGACACTCACAAACAATTTATCCGCCGCGCCCATAGCGCCGGTAACGCGGCCAAAACTGCTGACGCCATCAATCTCAATCGCGCCTTTATCTGTGCCGCCAAGGCGCGATGCTTTCCCGCCGTTAAAAATGACGCCCGCGACGCGCATAACTAAGCTCGCAGACGCTCCGCATGCCAAACAATATGGTCGGTCATAAAGGTAGAAATGAAGTAATAGCTGTGGTCATAACCCGGCTGCATTCGGATTTGCGCGTCAATTCCGGCTTGCTCGCAAGCCTCTGCCAGTAAATGTGTTTTCAGCTGCTCTTTGAGGAAATTATCATCCAGGCCCTGATCAATTAAAAGTCCGTCGGGCTTCGCCCCGGACTTAATCAATTCTACCGCATCATATTGCATCCGGTCGGTGGGGTTATCGCCCAGATATCCACTCAACGCCTTTTCTCCCCAGGGCACTTGGGTTGGCGCAACGATTGGCGAGAACGCCGATACCGATTTAAACGTTTCAGGATTGCGCAAGCCGATTGTCAGCGCGCCATGCCCGCCCATAGAGTGCCCCGTAATGCCTTGAGCCGCCATGTCGGCAGGAAAGTTTTCAGCGATAATTTGCGGCAGCTCATCTTCGATATAGCGGCGCATTTTATAATGCTTTGAAAACGGCGCTTGGGTCGCGTCGACATAAAAGCCGGCGCCGAGTCCGAAATCATACGCCTCATTAGGGTCATCCGCGACGTCGTCGCCGCGCGGACTTGTATCGGGCGCGACAAATATGATGCCCAAATCTGCGCAGGCACGTCGGAACTCGCCCTTCTCTGTGACATTGGCGTGCGTGCAGGTCAGGCCGGAGAGAAACCACAGGACCGGTAATTTCGCGCCGGCATCATGCGGCGGGACGTAGACCGAAAAGGTCATATCCGTTCCGGTCGCGCGCGAGGCATGACGGTAAACGCCCTGCGTGCCGCCAAAAGATTTGTTCGTGCTGACGGTTTCTAAACTCATGGCAGAATTACTGTTTTGTTCTCATTTATAAAACTGCGATGGGTTGCGTGAAGCTGTACAGCGCGGGCAAGAGTTTGCGCTTCGACATCGCGGCCGATGGCAACGAGGTCTTGAGGAGTCATTGTGTGATCCACGCGCTTGACCGACTGCTCTATAATCGGGCCTTCGTCCAAATCTGACGTCACATAATGCGCCGTCGCCCCGATGAGTTTCACGCCTTTAGCATGGGCGCGATGATACGGCTTTGCGCCCTTAAAGCTCGGCAGGAAAGAATGATGGATGTTAATAATGCGTCCGGAGTAATCTTCGCAAACTGACTCCGATAAGATTTGCATATAGCGGGCAAGCACAATCAAATCGACTTTTGTCTCATCAATAACTTTGCGCAATGCAGCCTCCGCTTGCGGCTTTGTCTTCGCCGTGATCGGGATGTGATAAAACGGCAGCCCCGCCACATCCGCCAGCGGTTTTGCGTCCGGGTGATTGGACACAATCGCTTTAACATCAATATCCAGCGTGCCGGAGCGAACCCGATATAAAAGGTCGGACAGGCAATGATCAAACTTTGACACCATTAACAGGGTCGGCATTTTTCGCTCAGCCGGATAAATGCGTGTATCCAGATTATGGCGGTCGCAAATTTTAGAAATCGCCTGATGAAAATCGGCTTTGCGCGCATCGCTTAAGGTAAAACAAATCCGCGAATAAAACCGCTCACTTTGCGGCGTTCCATATTGCGACAACTCCGTAATAAAGCCGTCATGCGCAGCGAGACACCCTGTTAAATCTGCCACGATCCCGGTGCGGTCTGCGCTTTGCGTTGTCATTATATAGCGGCCGGTTTGGCCTGTAGAATTGTCAGTCATTTAAAACACCACGACGCTGCGAATAGATTTCCCGGCATGCATTAAATCAAAGGCCTGATTAATCTCTTCTAATTTCAAAACATGGGTAATCATCGGATCGATTTGAATTTTCCCGTCCATATACCAATCAACAATCTTCGGCACATCCGTGCGCCCTTTGGCCCCGCCAAATGCCGTACCTTTCCAAACCCGCCCTGTCACTAATTGAAACGGGCGTGTCGCGATTTCTTTGCCGGCCTCGGCCACGCCGATAACGACGGACACGCCCCACCCGCGGTGACAGGCTTCAAGCGCTTGGCGCATGACAATCGTATTGCCGGTGCAGTCGAAGGTATAATCCGCGCCGCCGTCGGTCAGAGCGACCAAATGCTCGACAATATCACCGTCAATCTCTTTGGGGTTTACAAAATGCGTCATGCCGAACTTACGGCCCCAATCAGCCTTATCGTTATTAATATCCACGCCGATAATCTTGCCCGCGCCAACCATTTGCGCGGCTTGCAAAACATTCAGGCCAATGCCGCCAAGGCCGAAGACGATGACATTATCGCCTGCCTGTACTTTGGCGGTATTTATCACGGCGCCCACGCCGGTTGTTACGCCGCAGCCAATATAGCAAGATTTATCAAAAGGCGCGTCTTTGCGAATTTTTGCGACTGCAATCTCCGGCAAGACCGTGAAATTAGAAAAAGTCGAGCAGCCCATATAGTGATAAATCGTCTGCCCCTTATAGGAAAACCGGCTTGTCCCGTCCGGCATTAGGCCCTTGCCCTGCGTCGCGCGAATAGCCGTACACAGGTTTGTTTTTCCGGACAGGCAGGATTTACATTGCCGGCATTCCGGCGTGTAGAGCGGAATTACGTGATCACCCGGCGCAACCGAGGTGACGCCCGCGCCGACCTCGCGCACAATGCCTGCCCCCTCATGACCCAGCACGCTCGGGAACAGGCCTTCGCTGTCCAGACCGTCAAGCGTATAAGCGTCGGTGTGGCAAATGCCGGTTGCCATGATTTCCACCAAAACTTCGCCGGCTTTGGGACCCTCTAAATCCAGCTCCACAATTTCCAGGGGTTTTTTGGCTTCAAAAGCTACGGCTGCGCGCGTTTTCATACTCTCTCCTTTGAGTTTGAACGAGACTATAAGTGGCAACGCATAAATTTAAAGCGCAAACCCGGCCCGGCGGCGCAAAACTTGCATTAGATAAGGTAATTCTAAGCGGCGCAGAATCGGATGATAATGACGAAATTTTCGGCAAGAGACAGGCTACGCCTTATCGGCGGCGGCGCGGCAGCGGCAGCTCTGCACGCTTGCGGAGGCGGGACTCCGTCTGCGCCTGCCGCGCTGCCTGACAGCAAAACACCCCTTCCTATTTCGCCGCCGCCGACCTTTACCCCGGCAGTGCCCGCTACCGGCATACTCAAAAATACGTGGCGTAATAACTTTGATGTCGGGGTCGCCGTTGAAGCGTATCAGTTCTCGCCGCAAAGCCTCAGCCGCAAGCGTATTTTAGACCAGTTCAACTCCATAACTGCCGAATACACCTTGAAAGCCGCATTTATAGCCCCTCAAGAGGGCGTGTATAATTTTGAGTTCGCCGATCAGCTTTGGGACGCTGCGCAGGCCGGCGGGCTGAAACTGCGCGGCCATGCCCTGCTTTGGCATGAAGCGACGCCGGCATGGATGTTACAAGGATCGCCCGCGCAAATTCGCACTAAGCTGGAGACCTATGTCACCGATGTCGTCACACATTTTCGCGGGCGCATCACCGATTGGGATGTTTGTAACGAAGTCATTACCGATGATGATTGGGCGAACTCGCCTTATCGCGATACGCAATGGCTTCAAGCCGTGGGCGGGCCGGAATATATCAGTTGGGCCTTTGAGGCCGCACGCGCAGCAGATCCGGATGCGCGGCTTTTTCTGTCAGATTATTCTACAGAATTGCCGGGCAAGCGCGCGCGCCTGATTACCGTTGCGCAAGACCTGCTGGATATGGACGTTCCGCTCGACGGGATCGGGCATCAAATGCATTTGCGCACGACATCCTCTATCCCTGATGCGCTTACAGCTATTGATGATGTCGACGGCATGTTTGCCGGACTCGTTAATCAGGTCACAGAATTGGACATATCTGTCTATACAGACCCGGGGAGTTGTTACGAGACAGGGACAAATTGTTTGCCGGATGTGGGCAATCCCATGCCCGCAGACATCGCGCGGCAGCAGGCGCAAATGTACAGAGATTTCTTCAACGGCCTGGCTCTTCGGCCGTCGGTGGATTCTGTTACGGTATGGGGGCTCTCAGACGGCGACAGCTGGCTGAACACTAACCCCACGGTCCGGTATAATCACCCCCTGCTGTTTGATCGTGACTTTATGCCTAAACGCGCTTTTTATGCCATTACGGACCCCGGTTTTGACATTTAGAGCGGGCAAAATTTTATTCGAAAACCTGAATAAACAGGTTGAACTTACAGGGGCACAATGTTACCTCCCCCGTTCTTAACGCGGGGTGGAGCAGCCCGGTAGCTCGTCAGGCTCATAACCTGAAGGTCGTAGGTTCAAATCCTACCCCCGCAACCAAGACATTAAAAAAGGCCTCCGCAGAGCGGGGGCCTTTTTTAATGTCGAAAGCGCAGAAAATGCGCGCACAGAAACATCTGTCATCCTCTGAAAGCAGATACAAACGCCAAAGCCGGCGGCACAAAAACCGCGCGCTTTTTCTGCGCAGCCTAAGCCCGCCGCATATACAAAACTGCGTTTTGTCGAAGGTCGTTCCGCTCTCGGCATTTGCAAGCAAACGCCTGCCGCGTCAGCGGGTTAAAATCCCGCTCTAAACGCCCTTCTCCCGGGTAATATAGCCGTCAATAATCTCACCCAGAACGGTCATCGGGACGCTGCCGCCCAGCACAATCGCGTCATTAAACCGGCGATAGTCATAACGGTCGCCCAACTCGCGCTTTGCCTTGACTCGCAAGCGATTAATAGCGCTGTGCCCGACTTTGTAGCCCAGAGCCTGTCCGGGCCATGCGCAGTAGCGGTCAATCTCGCCGGCGACTTCTTCGGGGTTTGAGCCGTTATTTTCGACAAACCATTCATTGGCCTGCGCGCGCGTCCATCGTTTGGAATGCAGCCCCGTATCAACGACCAGACGGCAAGCCCGAAAGGCCAGCGATTGCAAATATCCCAGACGTCCGACCGGGAAGTCATCGTAGACGCCAAGCTCGTCCGCAATTTGCTGCGCGTAAAGCGCCCAGCCTTCGGAATAGGCATTGAAGGCAAGCAATGACCGTATCAATGGCTGCTTAAACGTGTATTCGCCCTGCCAAACATGACCGGGAATAGCTTCGTGATAGGTCAGATCAGCTAGATTGAACTTGTTATGCAGATCCGTGGACCGCAAATTAATCCAAAAATGTCCCGGCTTGGTGCCATCAATAGAGCCCGCTCCGCCATAAGCGCCCGGCGCGCCGTCTTCGACATCCGGCGATATGCGCGTCACCTCTAAAAATCCGGGCACCAATGTTTCAAACGCTTGGGGCATGCGCGCGCGAATATCGTCAACCACGTCATTGATGAAGGTCATAATCTCAGCGCGGCCGGGATCACCTTTTTTGAATTTATACACGGGATCATCGCCAAGCGCCGCCATGCGCGCGCCGACTGTGCCTTTGCTATAGCCTATAGACTGTAAAATCGGCTCCATGCGCGCTTGCAGAGAGGCCAGTTCGTCCAGGCCCACTTGATGCACTTCATCAGCGGTCATAGCCGTCGTCGTTCCGGCGCGCAGCGTCCAATCATAATAAGCATCGCCGTCCGGCACGGACCATACGCCCGCATCGGAGTTAGCTTTGGGCGCAAGCGCTTCCAGCACAGCGATTTGCCGATCCAAAGCCGGGCCGATATTGTTCTTAGCAATTTCGGTTGCGGCCGATGAAAAGCGATCCGCCATATTGGCCGTTTTACCGGCGATTGTTTTGACAATGCCCCAATCAGACGGGGCTTGCGCGCGGGCGGATTTCAGCTGCTCTAAGGTCTTGCCCATCAGAAAGTCGGGCAATATGACGCCGGCATCACCGTCAATTCGCAAGCGTTCGGTTTCGCCGTCAAGCTGCCCTGCATAGGCTTTCATGCGGTCAAGATAGGCGTCGGCATCATCATTGCTTTTGATAGAGTGGCTTGAGTCTAAAAAGCTTGGAATTTCAATAAACGCGCCGGTATTTTGCGCGACGACATAAGGCGCATTTCGATACGACCAGTTAGAATTGAGCAGCGCCATATCGCCAAACGGAAACTCAAACCCTTCAGCGCTCGTGTTAAAAACCGTATTCACAACATCAACATTCAGCGCCATATCCGGCGTTAAGGCCTTGCGGTCAAGCGCGCTCAGTTTCGCCGCCATGGCGTTTACATCCGCTTTTATCGCAGCTTGTCCGGCCGGCGAGCGATCAGCCAGTTGAGTTTTTAAAGCGGCATACTCGCCGTTATCAATGCCGGCGCTCGAGGCGGTTTCCGGATAAGCTTTGAGCATAAGATCCGTCGCGGATTTCAGGAGCTTTTCGGCTTGTGCATCGGCGGAACCCATGACGGGCGGCGCTTTCGTGCATCCGGTGAGCGATAAGCTGCCGGCGACGCTGACAGCGGCAGAACTTTGCAAAAGAGAACGGCGAGTCACAGACATAACGGATTTCCTTTGGTAGATCGGAGGCTAATTCATGACACGGCAAAAGGGCAGACACAATTGCACCGCCCAAAACAAAAAAAGCCCCCGCAAAGCGGAGGCTTTTATACATTGGAGCCAATCAGCAGGCTGTCTCTATTTTCTCCAAAGCTTTATCCAGAGCCCGACCTAAAGCGGCATTGGTTTCGCCGTTACCGCCCATCCAGTTTACTGTGGCATCTTGCCCGCGCAAAATTTTATAATCCTGCGTCTCTGTATTTCGGGCACCGATAACAACTGAGGCTGTTTTAGACGTGGCTACTCCGCCGATTTCTGCTTTCCTAAGCTCTAAATCCAACTTGCACACTTGGCTTTCTTTCGCTCTGGCGCCGACAACAAGCCCACGCCGGGCCAAGCTTTCGGAAAGCCAACCCATAATATCGGCACCTTGCATAGCTTTTCCCGTAATATCAGAAATTTGAGCGTCTTTACCGCGGCGGTCAATCATCGACTCAATAGCAACATTGTTCACTTTTGGCGACAAACTAGTTGCTGACGCACCCGATTTCAAAGTCCTCGGGCCAACGGCGCAAGCAGTTAGGGCAAGCACACAGACCGAGAAAAATATGGATTTACATATCGGGTTCACAATCTACTCTTCCTCAACATCATCGGTCATGAGATCTTTAGCAATCTTCTGCGCAATGTTTGTCGCAGCTGTATTCAGCGCGGAAATAAATTTGGATGCAGGCAAGTTTGCAGCCTCCGCAGCATTCGTTTCCATATCAGCAACCAGGTCTAATGATGCAGATGATTGGAAGGAGTTACGGTAGATATTGTCCGTGTGTTCGACCATGTTATCATCATCATCAGGCTTTTCTTTGTAAGCATTCAGAGCGGAATTTGTCGGGAAGACTTTAACATCAGATTTAACTAAAATCATATCAAATTTAGGCGATACTTTGTAAGTTGTATCAATGAACATAACTGCATCCGCGGAAGAGCCTTTGACAGTGTTTTGACGATAATTTTCATCTTCGGCGCGAACAAGTGCGATATCTGAAAGACCCGAAATATCTGACGCGCGAAACGCTTTCTCCAACTCGGATTCCATTGTCGCAGCAAAATCATGGTCAATTAATTTATCACGAATCGGTATGATGGCCTCTTCGGCCTTGTTAGTACGCGAGCTATTAATACCTGCGTCGATCATAGCCTGTATCAGCCCCCCCTGTGCCGCCAGATTTGAAACAACGATGTCAGAGCCAATTTCCCCCTGTTTAACGAGTAGAACACCTTCCATTTTATTGAGCGCAGGGCGCGCTTGGGCATCAACACGGTTATAAGCTCGTGGTGTGGCACACGCGCCAAGAGTTAAAGCTGTCAATGCAGCAATTGCAACAGGTGTTCTCATGATAATTTCCCTCAATTATAATTTATAGGCTCATTTGATAGAACTGAACCATTTGTATTGCAACTGCGATCCGAAATTAACACAATTCCTATCATAGCGGCCTGCGCAAATACCGGCCCTAAAACACAAAAAACCCTCTGCGAATGCAGAGGGTTTTTTTATTACATTGAGGAGGGACTTAAGCTTTGAACGCGCGTTATTTTCAATCATCCTCTGTATAAGCCGGGCAGCGACCTACTCTCCCGTGCCTTAAGACAAAGTACCATCGGCGCTGAGAGGCTTAACGACCGTGTTCGGGATGGGAACGGGTGGGGACCTCTCGCCATAGCCACCCGGCTAATGCAAAGGATGATTGTTAGTCTCCAAGAGAAAACCTCTTGAGGAAACGTAACGGCGTAAAGATATCGTCATTCAAAGTTCTCGGGTCAACTTTCCGAACGATGCCCGGGTTGAACCTGTGTTGTTTGTTGCAAATGCTTATTCATTTGGGCGAAACGATCGCCACGCATGAACATTTTGGGAGAAAAAATCGAGTATAAAGCCAATCGAGTTATTAGTATCAGTAAGCTTCACATGTCACCATGCTTCCACACCTGACCTATCAACGTCCTGGTCTCGGACGACTCTCAAGGGAGCTCTGGTATTGAGGCTGGTTTCCCGCTTAGATGCTTTCAGCGGTTATCCGTTCCATTCATAGCTACGCTGCAATGCCACTGGCGTGACAACAGCTCCACCAGAGGAATGTCCACCCCGGTCCTCTCGTACTAAGGGCAGATCCTCTCAAAACTCCTACTCCCACGGTAGATAGGGACCGAACTGTCTCACG
>CALLVD010000045.1 GCA_938010385.1 uncultured Robiginitomaculum sp. | reverse complement strand
GGGTTACCCTTCGGATTTTCCGCGAGCGCGTCGAGCACTTCTGCCATCAATTCGCCAATCAGCTTAAATTCTGCCGTGCCAAAACCGCGAGTCGTGCCGGCCGGAGAGCCGACGCGAATGCCGGAGGTAATGGTGAATTTCTCTTTATCGAACGGAATGCCGTTTTTGTTACAGGTAATATAGGCGCGGCCCAAAGCTTTCTCGGCAGCATTGCCTTTCACGCCTTTGGGTGACAGGTCAATCAGGGCCAGATGCGTGTCCGTGCCGCCGGTGACAACGGCGTAGCCGGCATCGACAAGCGCTTGGGCCATGGCTTTGCAATTATCGATAACTGCTTGGCTATAGGCTTTAAATTCCGGCTTGAGGCAATCGGCGAACGCCACGGCTTTACCGGCAATGACGTGCATAAGCGGGCCGCCTTGCAGGCCGGGGAAAATGGCGGAGTTAAACTTCTTGGCCAGCTTTTCATCATTGGTCAGGATCATGCCGCCGCGCGGGCCGCGCAATGTTTTGTGCGTGGTCGTCGTCGCCACATGCGCGTGCGGGAACGGAGACGGGTGGCTGCCGCCTGCCACAAGCCCGGCAAAATGCGCCATATCAACGTGCAGATAAGCGCCGACTTTATCGGCAATCGCGCGGAACCGGGCAAAATCAATTTGGCGCGAATAGGCAGAGCCGCCGCAAATAATCAGCTTCGGCTTGTGCTCCAGCGCGAGTTTTTCGACCGCGTCATAATCAATCAGGTTTGTATCCTCAGTCACGCCGTAAGTCACAGCGTTAAACCATTTGCCGGACATGTTGGGCGGCGCGCCGTGGGTCAAGTGACCGCCGGAGGCCAGGTCCATGCCCATAATGGTATCGCCCG
The DNA here is from genome assembly GCA_938010385.1 of uncultured Robiginitomaculum sp. Taxonomy (GTDB): domain Bacteria; phylum Pseudomonadota; class Alphaproteobacteria; order Caulobacterales; family Maricaulaceae; genus Robiginitomaculum. Next base: position 1,861 of record CALLVD010000045.1, on the reverse strand, counting down.
GCTGCAAGAGCGCGAGGAAGACGCCTTGGTTGGCTTGGCTGCCGGAATTGGGCTGCACATTGGCAAAGCCGCAATCAAAAATCTTACAGGCGCGCTCAATGGCGAGGTTTTCGGACACGTCAACATATTGGCAACCGCCGTAATACCGTTTGCCGGGATAACCTTCGGCATATTTATTCGTCAGAACGCTGCCTTGCGCTTCCATGACGGCGCGCGAGACGATGTTCTCTGACGCAATCAATTCAATCTCATGCTGCTGGCGGTGAAGCTCATCCGCCATAGAGGCAAACAGCTCAGGATCGCGATCTTTAAGGCTTTGAGAAAAGTAGTTCGAAAGATGGGCTTTGCTTTGGTCAGACATCGGGCGACTCCAAAAGAGAAATATTGGCCCGTTACTTAACGATTAAGGGCCCGCGCCGCAACGGCGCAGACCCCCGTAAAGTCATATATCGGCGCGGCGCATTGCCCCGCCGCCGGGTGCGGCGCTTAAATCACGCCGGCTGATTGCAGCATAGCTTCAAGCTGCTGCTTGGCAGCCGGGTCATTCAGGCGGGTTTTCAGACCGGCCAGTTCGTCATGCAGCGCTTTGACCGGCTTTGTCAGTCCGTTAAAGCTCACGCCAAGGCTTGCATCTTTGCGCTGCGCGTCGCGTAATTTGGCCACGGCCTGCGCGAGCTCACTGCGCGCCTGAACTGTGTCGCCGGCTTGAAGGCGGCTGTAAGCGTCAGCCACGTCAAGCCAGGATTGGCTGACCATATTCACCGCTTGCGTATCCACGCGCAGATTGCTTGCGCTGTAATCTGCCGTACTTGCAGCGCCTGCCATAGGGGCAAGCGCGGCAGCGGACAGCGCGGCAGCTGAAATGAGGCTTGTTTTTAAAAGTGTCGGTTTCATAGCTTTTCTCCTTTGGTAAGCGCACAAAAGCGCGCGTGAATGAAAGGAAAGCGGGCCGGCAAACATTCGCGGAAAGCCGGGCCGGCCATGCTCTCCGTAATATAAATTATGAAACAGGATTTTCGGTTTCAAGATTTTGGGGATTAAAAATTTGTAAGGGTGGGATGTATCGTAACTAACAAAACTCGTCGGGAATCTTCCATTTTGCCTCAGGAAGATTACACGGCCCGAAAAAGTTAGCTTCCGCGTCAAACTGAATATTTGACGTTTTAAACGTCTTGGCTTTGACGATGTCGAGCAGGGTAAAAATAAAAGTCCATCCGTCTTTATTTACCGGGTCCACGTCTGAATAGGTTTCGAATGTTTGATAATATTCGAGCCCTGACATTCGCAAAATCATCTTTGCTGTACCAAAATCACAGGAGGGATTGCGCACGATGTCAAGCAAGTTTGCGGTTGAAAAATCCCAGTTCACATTCTGCGCAAACAGATGCAATTCTTCGGGGTTAGAATTTGTTTGGCAAAACTGTGTAGCCTTGGCTGTCCACTCTGCTTCATGCCTGTCATTCGCCTCAGGCGTATCTTCCGAATAATCAGGCAAATATCCGTCCCAGTCACCCAGCGCCAGCGAAATTATTTCTGCTTAGCGTGCTTCGCTTATAGCCATAGTCGGTCTCTAGGCCGTCTTCTCGACCGCCGTCACCGGCAGATCAAACTCTGCCCGGATCGTTTCCAGCGCGCTCATCAAATCATCCATCATGGCGTCGGTGTGCACAGGGCTGGGCGTGAAGCGCAGGCGCTCTGTTCCGCGCGGGACGGTGGGGTAGTTAATCGGCTGGGCGTAGATGCCAAAATCATTAAGCAAGCTGTCAGAGATGGCTTGGCATTTCACCGGGTCACCGACCATGAGCGGGACAATGTGGGTGTCGCCGTCAATGAAGTCAAAACCGGCGGCGCGGAAGCGCGA
>CALLVD010000044.1 GCA_938010385.1 uncultured Robiginitomaculum sp. | reverse complement strand
CCATGCTCATCCGTCTGCAAGTCCAGCATAAAGGCGGCCAGCGCGCGGTCGAGGCGGCTGAGCAATCCGCTCAGCACGACAAACCGGCTGCCGGACATTTTGGCGGCGGTTTCAAAATCCATCATGCCGAGCGCTTCGCCGAGATCAGCGTGGTCTTTGGGCTCAAAGCCGAGCTTGGTCGGCTCGCCGACCTTGCGCAGCTCGACATTGCTGTCCTCATCCTCGCCTTCCGGCACATCGGCGAACGGCAGATTGGGCAAGCCCGCGAGCTTATCTTGCAAAATGGCTTTCTCGCTGTCGACCTGCTGCCCGAGCACGGCGATGACATTTTTCGCGCCGGCCACTTCAGTTTTCAGGCGTTCGGCTTCATCCTTGTCGCCTTTGGCCATGGCCGCGCCAATCATCTTGGACGCGCTGTTGCGCTTGGCTTCCGCCTCTTGCAGCATAGACTGGGCTTTGCGGATTAACTTGTCCTGATCAAGAATAGCGGCGGATTGCGGCTCAAGCCCGCGTTTGGCCCAGAGCTCATCATAGGTTGCAGGGTCTTGTCGGAGCGCTTTAATATCGTGCATGGCGGGGCCTTATTTCGGTTTGCCCCGCTATAGCCCCACGTTAGATTCGGGTAAAGGCTTAAGCCGTGCTCTCTTCCGCGTCTTTTGGCTCGACAAGCCCCGCGCAGAAGATCGAAATTTCGTAAAGCGCGTAAAGCGCTAAGCCCAAGCCTATCTGGCTGAACGGATCCGGCGGCGTCGCGATCGCGCCGAATGCAGCGATGCCGACAATAGCGTAGCGGCGCGCCTTGCGCAGTGAGGCCGCGCGCAATATCCCGGCCCGCGCCAAAAGGCTGATAATCACCGGCATTTGGAACGACAGGCCAAACACTAAAAACAGCGTCATAGCGAGCGATAAATATTCCGTCGCATTGAGCAGCGGCGTCACGGATGTTTGCCCGGTCGAGAACTGCTGCTTTAAACCAAACTCCAATACAAACGGGAACACAAAGAAAAACACAAGCGACGCGCCCGCGATAAACAATATGGGCGAGGCAAACAGATAGGGAAGAAACGCGCCGCGTTCATTCTTATAAAGCCCGGGCGCGATGAACCGGTAGACATGATAAGCGATAATCGGAAAGGCCAATACAACAGCGCCGAACAGGGCGATTTTCAGCTTTACAAAAAACGCGCCCAAGGCCTGCGTGTAAATTAAATCAGAGGTCGGAAACCCTTTTTTGACAAGGCGCGCTTCGGCGATTTCATAAGGCGCGAGCAGCAAGCCAAACAGGAACTCTGAAAAATACAGACAGACTGCAAAGGCCAAGGCCACAGCAATCAATACTTTTACAATGCGGCTGCGCAGCTCCAGTAAATGATCGAGCAGAGGCGCGCGGCTGGCGTCGATTTCGTCTTCGATGATTTCGGCCGATTTCTTTTTCGCGAGCGCCTTTTTAGATTTGGCATCATCTGCGGCCGGGCCGATTTTAGGCTTTCCCATCATCGCCTCCGCCGCTCACACGCGGATGGGCCGCGCCACTATTGCGCACATCATCGCGAATTTCAGTATCCAGAGCGCGCATTTCGCCCTCTAAATCGCCGGTCAGATTGTCCAGCTTCCCGAGATTTTTCAGCTCGTTGATTTCTTTGCGCAGCTCATCAAGCTCAGTCTCTTTGGCCATGTCGTTAAACGCGCCTTTAAACTCCTCGCCCATAGCGCGAATCTGGCGCAAAAATCCTGACAGCTTGCCCATCATTTTCGGCAAGTCTTTCGGGCCCACGACGACAAGCGCGAGCAGCGCAATGATTAAAAGCTCGGGAAATCCGATAGATGGGAGCATATCTTAAAGCCCGGGACGTTGTCCCGATGCCTATTTCTTCTGTTTTTCTTTGGCCTTTGGCGGCGTGACGTCAATGGCGTCTTCGCCGTCTGCCGCGTCATCGCTCTCACCGCCGTCTTTCAGGCCTTTGCGAAATGATGTGATGCCCTTGCCCATATCGCCCATGATAGAAGAAATTTTTCCGCGTCCGCCAAACAGCAGCACGAATAATACGAGTACAACGACAATACCTGTCCAATGTGGCATGAAAGCCTCCGATTTGATTTATGTCTTAGATAGACCGCAGGCGCGCCGGCGGCAAGAGCGGTTTATGCAAATGCGGCGTTCTTGACCCGCCTATAAATCTTTAGGAGCGTCTCCGTCATCCATGAAGTCGAGCATGAACTCTGTATCGTCATCTTCCTCAATGGGATCTTCGTCAATATCCATGGTGGACATGGGCGTAGGGACTTCAAAATCTTTGGGCAGCCGGCTGTCGAGCAAGCCGGCGGCTTTGAGCTCTTCCTGTCCCGGCAGATCACTGATTTGCTCGAGATTGAAATGCGCGAGAAAATCTTCCGTCGTGCCGTAGGTCACAGGACGCCCCGGCGTGCGGCGGCGTCCGCGCACCCGCACCCAGCTAAGCTCCATCAGCACATCAATCGTGCCTTTCGATACGGCCACGCCGCGCACATCTTCGATTTCCGCGCGGGTTACAGGTTGATGATAGGCAATGATAGACAGCGTTTCGAGCGCGGCGCGCGACAGCTTTCGCGGGGCTTCTTTAATATCGACAAGCGCGCCTTCTAAATCCGGCGCCGTTTGGAACCGCCAGCGGTCGGCGACATTGACCAGATTAATACCCCGGCCTGCATAATCGCGCGCAAGGCGGGCAATTAAAACGCCGACATCAACATCTTCGGGCATACGCTCGCGCAGTGTCGCGACGTCAATCGGCTCTGCAGCCGCAAACAAAAGGGCTTCGAGAAGACGCAAATCGGCGTCCTGCTCCGTCTCGCCGGTGGTCTTAAGACGGTCAGCCAGGCGCACGACGTCTTTGTCCATCCCGTCAGCGGCGCGCTGCACGCGGGTTGATTTATCATTACTCATTACTGTCTCCCTCACGCGCCGCTTTGGCCGCGTCTTTTTCGGCCTGCGTTTTTGCGCGCACATAGATCGGTGAATATTTCCCGCCGGATTGCCGAATATCAAGCTGCCCTTCTTTCGCCAATTCCAAACCCGCCAAAAGCGAGCTGGCAATCACAGAGGCGCGCGGCACTTCGCGGTCGCCCTGATACATAGTCGGCGGCAAAAGATCGTTCAGCGACAGCCATTCCTCTGATGTGCCGATAGCCCGCGATAATCGCCGCCGCGCATCATCAAGTGCCATGACCAAAGGCGTTGCCATTTTCACATTGCGAATAGAGGCTTGGCTGCGAATTTCGCCGTAAGCCTTCAGAAGATCAAACATTTGCGCCTGAAACAAAGGCGTGGTGCGCGAACGCAGTCCCTCCGGCGCGCCGCGAACAAACACCTGTTGTCCTGTTGTCGGCAATGATTGAATAGCATCGGCGGCGCGGCGCATAGCGTCCAACCGCTCCAGACGAAACGCCAAATGCGCCGCCATTTGCTCTTCGGGCAGCGGGGCATCCGGGGAGGTTTCACGCGGCAATATTAAGCGCGACTTTAAATAAGCCAGCCACGACGCCATGACGAGGTAATCTGCTGCCAGTTCGATGCGCAAATCCTGCGCTTGCTTAATAAAGGCAATATATTGCTCGGCCAGTTCCAGAATGGAAAGACGAGCCAGATCGACCTTTTGCTTGCGCGCCAGTTCAAGCAGCAAATGCAGCGGGCCTTCATAACCGTCAATATCAACAATCAGCGCTTGGCCGTCCTCTGCCGCATCATCGACAGCTTCAAAGGCCAGGTCGGCTTGGAAGTCCTCTTCCACTACGCCGTACCTGCCATCAAATCGTCAAGCTCTGCCAAAGCGGCCTGCGCGTCGAATTCATCCGGCGTTGCAGCGCAGTAATCAGCCGTTATGGCGCGCATCAAGGCCTTGCCTTCCAGCATCCCTGCCCCTTTGGCAACTTTCACCATAGAGCGCATTTTGCCGTTACAATGCAGGCCAATATCACATCCGGCCTTAAGCGCGCGGCGCGTTAAATCTTCCAAATCACCGGACAAAGCTTTCATGTCCAAATCATCCGTCATTACCAGACCGTCATAGCCCAGCTTGCCGCGCACAAGCTCACGCATTGCCGTGGCCGACAGGGTTACAGGCAAATCCGGGTCTGCGTGCTTAACAACGACATGGGCCGTCATCGCCATCGGCGCATTCGCAAAGGCCATGAACGGCAAATAGTCCGTGTCAGACAGGACCCGTTCCCAAGTTTTGATGACCGGCAAGGCTTTGTGGCTGTCCACATCCGCCCGGCCATGACCTGGGATGTGCTTGATTACGGGAGCGACTCCGCCGCTCATCAAGCCCGCCATAGCGGCGTGGGCCATGTCGATGACGGAGGCGGGTTTGTTTGCAAAAGCACGGTCAGAAATAATCGGGTCAGCTTTCGCGACCGGCAAATCAAGCACGGGCGCACAATTGGCTGTCACGCCGATGCTGCGCAGCTCATCTGCGATCAAGCGGTGATTGATCCAAATGGCCCGCTTACCTTTTTCCGGGTCAGAGGCATAGATATGTCCAAATCTTTGCGCGGGCGGGCAGTCGCGAAAATGGGGCGGGCGAAGCCGCTGCACCCGGCCGCCTTCCTGGTCAATAAAGACCAAAGCCTCACGGCCCACCGCATTACGCAAATCATCCGTCAGGCGGCGAATTTGCTCCGGCGTTTCAACATTGCGCGCAAACAGAATAAACGCCCATGGGTCGCAATCGCGAAAAAATGCTTTCTCCGCAGGCGATAGTTTCGGGCCGGAGCAGCCGAATATGACGGCTCTTGGCCCTTGGGCACGTGGCAGCATTATTTAGTCACAACGAAGCAGTTTTGCTTGCGCGCTTTCAACCGGTCACAAAATGCACTCGCCGCATTTTTATCGGCAAAGCCGGCCACACGCAGGCGGTGAAACACGCCCTTCCCGTCAAGCTCAACCCGCTTAATATCAGCGTACAGCGCGGACGGAATAATCGCGCCGTGCTTATCGTTCAGCGCGTTCCAGCCTTCATTAGCCTCATCGGCGCTGCGCAGCGATGCGACCTGAACAACGTAATTACTGCTTCCCGTGTAAACCTGCGAGACGCGCTTGGGCTGAGCCGGAGCCGGTTTTGGCGAAGGGGCCGCCGGCACAGCAGACGGAACAGAGCCGTCCGGTTTTTTGACAATGATTGTTGCCCGATCAGGTGACGGTGTTACGGTCACAGGGTTTTCACTGTCGGGCACAATATTGACATCCGCGGATCTGTTCTCACCGGAGATAACATCATAAACAGTCTTGTCTTGATTGGGGATTTGATCCCCGCCCGGATCTTCCGGCGCTGATTTATACGGCGACGTATCGGCCAATATGCGCGGCGTGTCGCCGTTGCCTCGCGTGCCGGGTGAATAGACCTTCAGCAAGATAAGCGCGAGCAAAAGCAAGCCGCCAAATGCGCCGGCGAGCAATAACATGGCCCGTCGCCCGGATTGGGCCTGCGGATCAAAGGCTTCTTCGGCTGCCGGCGAATAAATCTCGCCGTCATCGTTAGCGGCCCCGTAATGCGGTTCATCTTGGACAGACATGTCATCTCCTCAGTTTGCGCGAATCACGCACTATTGCGTGCGAATATGCCGCCCCGTGCCGTAAATATCAAATGCAGGGATGCAGTAAAATTTGCGAAGTAATGCTCGCAATATCGCGTGATTATCAAAACCGCTTTGCTGCGCGCCTGCATATCAATGTCCGTGCGCGGTATGTACCCCGTCAGCTTTGTCATGTCAGCCATAACGGCTTCCCGCCCTGTTTGGTGTATCGGCTCTGCCGCAGAAAGATTTGGATAATGTTCCAATCCTGCAGGCAAAACAAGCGCAGCCTGCCTGATAATTTTACCGCGCGTTAAGACTGTTTCCTAACGGGGCTCTAAACCTTCTCAGTTAGTTTGCTGTCATGGCCTTATGGGAATGGCTAAAATAAAAGGGAAAGAAATATGTCTATTAAAAAAATTGCATTGGCGACAGGCGTCGCCGCTATGATGACAGCCACATCGGCTTACGCATCAGTTATTGATCGTCCGTTCTTTAAAGTTCTGGGCGTTGTTATTGTTTGGGGTGCTGATGATACAGCCGCAAACTCAGGTGCGGCCCCGGTTGCATCCGACTTCGTTCTTTTGACAAACGCTTCCGGTACAGCCGGCGCTGACCTCATTGCTGATGACGTCTACACCGTTGTTACGGGCTCTTTGGACCCAATCGCCGGTGACGAAGGTCAGGCAAGCGCAACGATTGACCCGATTACAGGACAAACAAGCGGCGGCGTTTTCACTGACGACGGCAATGGCTTGCTCGACGCTGCTGACAGCCTGACAGCTTTCGGTGTTGACGGAACAACCGACATTGACGGCGCGCTGACGTCTGATCACACATCAACATTCTATGTGGCTTCAAACGCTGCGTTTGACATCTATGCAACAGCCTCTGCTGCAACGGCGACCGGCGACTTCCTTGTTGACGGCGTTGATGAGAGCAACATCTCATTTGCCATGGCTGTTGACGCAAGCGCAGGCACTGTCGGCGGTTTGTCTGTCGGCTCCGACGCTCAAGACCCGTCTGTCGGCGGCACAGGCGTTGTCGCAACAATCGACAGCCTTGACGATTTGTCAGCCGCGACCAAAGTCTTTGACGGCGGACAGCGCACAGCCGCAACCCGCGGGTCTATCGCTGACCAGTCTGTTGCTTTTAACATGACTTACGCTCTGACTGACCCGACAGCGACCGGTACAGATACCGGCTATGACCTGTCTATGGGTTCAGGCACAATCACATCCGACGTAACCTTCACAGTCTACGTCCCTTAAATCGCTCTCGCGTATTTAAACGAAAGGCCCCGCAGGAGACTGCGGGGCCTTTTTGATTATTCTGCCGGCACTTCGTGAAACGTTCCGGCCTCATCGGCAAACATCAAGACGCCGCGAATGATAGAGAAATACGCGCCCATTAAGGACAAAGTCCCGGCCTCTACGCGTTCGCGGACACATGGAAAACTCATAAGATTACGCAGCGATTGGCGCACGCCCTCATATTCCATTTGTAAATTGCGACCGTCTTCGCTTGTTGTGCTGACAATTTTATCGCGCGCATCGTTCAGAATGGAAATCCATTTACCGACATAGCTGTCCTGCGTATCGCCGGCGCCGGCCAGACACGCTTTAATCCCGCCGCAGGACTCGTGTCCCATAACGACAATCGCTTCGACCTCCAGACCGGTCACAGCGAATTCCAGCGCCGCACTTGTGCCGTGATAGCCGGCCGTTTCGTCTTTGGGCGGGACCAGATTGGCGACATTGCGCACAACAAACAGCTCCCCCGGATGGGCATCAAAAATATCGCCGGGATCGGCGCGGCTGTCAGCGCAGGCAATCAGCATGACTTTTGGGTTTTGTCCGTGCGTTCCCAGCCGCTCAAAAAGGTCTTTTTCTTCTTTATACTGACCGGCGCGAAAGCTTTTATAACCGTCAATCAGTTCCTGTTTCCAGCCGGGGATTTGCGCATTTGTCATAGGTGATTCCTTTCGGCGGTAATATGCCGCCGGTATTTGAACGTGCAAGCCTTACGTGCCCACAAATTTCCAAACATCCGGCGTCGCAGCCAGCATGTCTTCGTAATAACCTTGGAAGCCCGGCAATTTAACGCGGTTTAAAAAACTGCTATAGGCCAGATAGCTGACGACAAAGCGTAAGTCTTTGCTCCACTCCGGCATAAATTTCGGCGTGACCAATTCCCCGGCATCGGCGAGGGTCGCCAGTGCGGGAATGTCTTCCAAATCCAGCTTTCCGACAAACAGTAAGCGGATAAGGTCGGCCCTGTTGAGCTTGACCACCATGCGCAAAAAATTATGCACCCGCAAAAGTCCGTTTAAATAGACCATGTCTTTGGTAAACGGCGCGCCGCCGGTCAGAACGCCGCCGCGAAATACGCGCCGGGCATTTTCATAGCTTTGCTGCGCGTCATCTGTGCGCCCGAGGTAAAAGCGGTAAACTTGTATAAAGTCGGCTCCGTCGACGGCCATTTGTATAGCGATAACCCGGTCAGCCAGTCGCCGAAAGCGAACCGGGTCCATGGTGCCGGCAATCATTTCCGCAAATACGGCCAGCCCTTCCTGAATTTGCGTCGTGCCGGCGTGGGCGCGGCCGAGTATCGGAAAATTTTTCTGCCGCTTGCCGTTGAGCCCCGTGGCAGCATGGACCAAGGCCTCGTGCTGTAAAAGCTGACGCACATCCATTTGCGTGAACTGCGCGGTGTCACGAACGCGAATGCGTTTCGAGCTCGCTGTGGCCTTAGCCGACAAATTGGGCGACAGCAGAACTTTAGGCGCAGCGCGGCCAAAATGCTCTGTCAGTTTCGGGCGCAGCTGATCGGCAAATTGCTGCGCCGTCAGGCTCTCATCCGCGCCGTCCAGCACCAAATCCGCCGCTGTTAAATCATCCAGCGTCGCATCAACGTGATGCGCCAATTCCAAAACCTGCGTTTTGCCGTCAAGCAATAAGCGCTTGGGCGTGCCGAAAAGCTTTTCCGAATGCGTATAAAAATCCGCCGTGCCGCGCGCGTCAATCATATCCGCCGTGGTCTCAAGCGTATCGGCTGTGCGCGAGAGCCAAGCAAAGACGGGATTATCACCGTCAATGAGTTCCCGTGCCTTTTTGACCGCCGCGCGGGCATCATCCGTGCGCATTCGCTTATATTTAACCAAAGGCAGGCTGCTGGCCCCGCTCGTTAAAAACTGCGCGCCCACAGACCCGTCCCACGATACGGATTTTAATACCCGCATCGACCCGGCCGCTTTGTCCAGCAGCTTGGAGGCGTCTTCGGCTGCTGTCAGATGTTTGCGAGGCAGTGTCATTCCGTCTGCAATACCACGCGGTAACGGGCTTTGCCGGCCTCTAAATGCGCGATAGCGTCATTGACGTCGCTCATTTTATAGCTTTCCGTCATCGGCGTGATGTCATGGCGCGCGCAAAACTCCAGCATTTTGGCAATCATGGCCGGCGATCCCGTGTCGCTGCCGCCAACAGCCTTTTGGCCCATTATCAGCTTGCCGGCTGGTACTTTCATCGGCTCTGTTACCATGCCGACCGTAATCAGCCGCCCGCGCGGCGCCAGCGCAGTCAGGTAATTATCCCAAGGCAGCGATACGTTCACCGTCGAAATCACCGCGTCATATTGGCCGCGCAGTTTTTTCAGTGCGTCTTCATCGCGCGTATTGACGATTTTGTGCGCGCCGAGAGATTTCAGCTCCTCGCGCTTATCATCGCTTGTCGTAAACGCTGTGACTTCGCACCCCCAAGCCTTGAGAAACTGCACCGCGAGGTGGCCCAGACCGCCAATGCCGATAACCCCGACTTTGTCCGTGGGCGATATACCGTAATCCACAATCGGAGAAAACACCGTCACCCCGCCGCAAAACAGCGGGCCGGCCGTCTTCGGGTCCAAGCCCTCGGGCAGCGCAATAGCCCACGCCGCCTGCGTGCGGATTTTGTCGGCAAACCCGCCATGACGGCCGATAATGGTGCCGGCCGCGTCAGAGCAGTGATGCTGCGAGCCGCTCATGCAGGTATTGCACGTCAGGCAAGACCCGGACATCCAGCCAACGCCGACAATTTGCCCGGTTTTAAGGTGGGTGACGCCCTCGCCTGTCGCGCTGACTTTGCCGATAACCTCATGACCCGGCACAAGCGGATATTGGCTCATGCCCCAATCATTATTGAGCATCGACAAATCCGAATGGCACATGCCGCAAGATATGACATCAACATCAATCTCCCCGGGCGCAATATCGCCAAGCTCAAATTCAAAAGGCTCAAGCGCCTTACCGGCCGCCTTCGCGGCGTAAGCGTTTACAATCGTCATGGGAGTCTCCTTGTGTGATAGCTAACACACCAACGCAGAAGCGCCACAGGAGATGCAATTTAAATGACGATATCGTCTGTAACTTGCTCCGCCCCCACCGCAACCTGCGGATATTAATGCCTTACGGCTTGCCCTGCTCCGCCGCGTCTGTATGATTCGACATTCTGATTCACTGTAAGGACTGACATGGCTTCTGCTGCGCCGAAAGAAGACGGGCTGTTTAGCTCTAAGAATGCAAAGGCTGAGGCTGATTATTCGGGCGCGTCTATTCGCGTGCTTAAAGGGCTGGAGCCTGTGCGGCTGCGGCCGGGCATGTATATCGGCGGCACGGATGATCGGGCGCTGCATCATTTATTTGCGGAAGTTATCGACAATTCTATGGACGAAGCCGTGGCCGGCCATGCCTCGCGCATCGAGGTCGAGCTGGACGCGCAGGGCTATCTGAGCGTGACTGACAACGGGCGCGGCATTCCGATTGATATGCATCCCGACCCGGAATTTAAAGGCAAGTCTACCCTCGAAGTCATTATGACCGAGCTGCATTCCGGCGGTAAATTTGACGCCGGCGCTTATGAAACCTCCGGCGGGCTTCACGGCGTTGGCGTCTCTGTGGTCAATGCGCTCGCCTCTCACCTGATTGTAGAAGTTGCGCGCAGCAAAGAGGTTTTCCGTCAGGAGTTCTCCCGCGGGACGCCGACGACAAAGCTGGATAAAATCGGTGACACGCCCAATCGGCGCGGCACAAAAATCAGCTTTCTGCCGGATCCGGAAATCTTTGGCGCGAAGGCGCGGTTTAAGCCGGCGCGCCTGTTTCGCATGGCGCGCGCTAAAGCGTATCTTCAGCCCGGCGTGGAAATCCGCTGGAAATGCGCGCCCGAGCTTGTGGCCGAGCTGGACTTGGTCCCGGCCGAAGCGGTGTTTCATTTCCCGGGCGGGCTGGCCGATTTTCTGCGCGAAACTTTGGGCACGAAAGTCACGATTACGCCGGAAGTCTTCTCCGGCCGCACGGATAAACAAACCGGTCACGGCCGCGTCGAATGGGCCGTGTCGTGGACGCCGGAAGGCTTTGGCGAAGGCGACAGCCTTGTGCGCTCTTATTGTAACACAGTGCCGACGCCCGGGGGCGGCACTCATGAAGCCGGCCTTCGCGCCGCTCTGACCAAAGGCTTGCGGGCATATGCCGATATTTCCGGCATGGGCAAAAAAGCGGCCATCGTGACGCCGGACGATGTGATGAGCAGCGCCGGCGCGCTGATTTCCGTCTTTATCGGCGACCCGCAATTCCAAGGCCAGACCAAAGACCGGCTGTCCAATTCCGAAGCGCAAAAAATCGTCGAAGCCGCCGTGCGCGACCCGTTTGATCATTGGCTCGCATCACGCCCGAAAGAAGCCACAGCGCTGCTTGAATGGGTTATCGAGAAAGCCGAGCAGCGCTTAAAACGCCGCAAGGCGCGGGATATTTCGCGCAAATCGGCGACTAAGCGATTGCGCCTGCCCGGCAAGCTGGCGGACTGCTCCAATAAATCGTCGACCGATACAGAAATCTTTATCGTCGAGGGCGAATCTGCCGGCGGCTCGGCCAAATCCGGCCGCGACCGCAAGACCCAGGCCATCCTCCCGCTCAAGGGTAAAATCTTAAACGTCGAGAGCGCCAGCGCAGACAAGATTGCCAAGAACGCGGAAATCAATGACCTGTCCACGGCGCTCGGCGTTGGGCTGGGCAAGAAATTTGATTTGGAAGATTTGCGCTATGAACGGGTCATCATCATGACCGATGCCGATGTGGACGGCGCGCATATTGCGGCGCTCCTTATCACGTTTTTTTATCGCTATATGAAAGAGCTGATTGACACCGGCGGGCTGTATATGGCCATGCCGCCCCTGTTTCGGATTCAGCAAGGCAGCAAGTCCATGTATGCCAATGACGAAGCGCACAAAGACCGCTTGATTGAAACCGAATTCACCGGACGCGGCAAGATCGAAGTCGGCCGGTTTAAGGGTCTGGGCGAAATGATGCCGGCGCAGCTTAAAGAAACCACCATGGACCCGAAGACGCGGATACTCGCGCGCATTACCATCGACGCCGAAAACCTGCCAAGCACCGAAGCGCTGGTCGAAACCCTGATGGGCAAGCGCGCCGATCTGCGCTTCCAATATATTCAGGACCATGCGGAATTTGTCGAAGATGTGGTTGTTTAGGGCCGCGCTTATCGCCGGATTTTGCGCCGGGCTGACGAGCGCTTGTGCCACGGCTCAGCCTGCCGATGGCAGTCCGCCGGTGCGCGCCGAGCAATTGCCTTTCCCGGGCGAAACATCTTTAGTTTTAATTGAGCAGTCCGGCCCGGACCAGGCGGTGGCAATTGTCAAAAGCTGCGCGCCGTTCCCCGAAGGCTGCGCCAAGCCGCAGCTCAAAGCGCGCTCTGTTCAGACCCAATCGCCGTCCGGCTATATATGGGAATTTGCGGATTTGAAAAACTGTCCGGGCGCGCAGACTTTGGTGACGGCGCTGCTGACGATTGCCGAAGAAACGCCGCTGTCCATCCGCTATGAGGGCGGGCCGCATTTGGTGAAATCCGCGCGGGAGCATGCGGCGGAAGACCTCGTCTCGACCCTGTCCGGCTGCCTGTCGCGCTCTTACATGACCCCGCCGTGGGAGCGGTAATCACAATCTACATTGACGCCGACGCCTGCCCCGTTCGCGATGAAACCTTTAAGGTCGCCGAGCGGCATGACGTGCCGGTTTTTGTTGTCGCCAACAGCTTTATCCGCGTCCCGCGCCATCCTTTGTTTAAATCGCAAATCGTCTCGGACAGTTTTGACGCCGCCGATGATTGGATTGCCGAGCGGGCGAGCCCGCAATCGGTTGTCATTACCTCTGATATTCTGCTCGCGGGACGCTGCATCGAAGCCGGCGCGACCTGCATTGCGCCGAACGGCAAGCCGTGGACCAATGACAATATCGGCAGCGCCATTGCCACCCGCGCCATCATGGCCGATTTACGCGCCGGAGCCGAGCAGCCAAATTTAGGCGGGCCGCCGCCGTTTTCTGCGCGCGACCGATCAATGTTTTTACAAAGCCTGCACGAGGCGATTGTAACGCTCAAAAGGCGCTAAGATTTTGCCATAATCGCGCAAAATCACCCTTGCCCGTATCAATTCATTTGTGGTTATTTGCAGGCATGAAAAATTTATCTGCACTGCTTTTATCATGCACGGCGCTCGCGATAGCGGGCTGCGGCGATGATGCGAAAACCTCTGACGCCAAAGACCAAAACACGGCTTTTGCCTCTACCTATGAACCGCTTGAGACGGGCGCGACCCTGATTACAAACGCCAATATTATTGACGGCACCGGGGAGCAGATTACAGGCGGATCGCTTTTGCTGGTCAATGGCAAAGTCAACCAAATCTCTAAAGAGGCGATTACGCCCCCCGATGGGGCGCGGCGTATTGATGCCAACGGGCTTTGGGTGACGCCGGGTATTATCGATGTCCACTCGCATTTAGGCAATTACGCCTCTCCTGACGTGAACGCCCACGCAGACGGTAATGAAATCACCTCGCCGGTGACCTCTCAGGTCTGGGCAGAACATGGCGTTTGGCCGCAAGATCCGGGTTTTGACATGGCGATTGCCGGCGGCGTGACCACGCTGCACATATTGCCGGGCAGTGCGAACCTGTTTGGCGGGCGCGGCGTGACCCTGCGCAATGTGCCGTCGCGCACCGTGCAAGGCATGAAGTTTCCGGACGCGCCCTACACGCTGAAAATGGCCTGCGGAGAAAATCCCAAGCGCGTTTACGGCGACAAAGGCGGCCCGGGCTCTCGTATGGGTAATGTGGCCGGCTACCGCCAAAACTGGGTGAAAGCGGCCGCCTATAAGACGAAACGTGACAGCGGCGATTATGACCGCGATTTGCAGCTCGACACGCTGGCCGATGTGCTGGACGGCAAAATCCTGGTGCAAATGCATTGCTACCGCGCCGACGAAATGGCGCAGATTTTGGATATCGCCAAAGAGTTTGATTACAAAGTCACCACATTCCATCACGCGGTGGAAGCGTACAAAATCGGTGACATCTTAAAAGAAAACGACACCTGCGCGGCTGTCTGGGCTGACTGGTGGGGTTTTAAAATGGAAGCCTATGACGCCATTCGCGAAAACCTGCCATTCCTGCATGCCGCCGGCGCCTGCGCGATGATTCATTCCGACAGCCAAGACGGCGTGCAGCGCCTTAATCAGGAAGTGGCGAAAGCCCTGTCTGACGGCAATCGCGCCGGGCTGGATATTTCCAAAGCCGAAGCGTGGAAATGGCTGTCCGCCAATCCCGCCAAGGCGCTCGGCATTGAAGATCAAACCGGGACGCTGGAAGTCGGTAAGCGCGCCGACGTTGTCATCTGGAATGCCGATCCGTTTTCCTCTTACGCCAAAGCCGACAAAGTCTTTGTCGACGGCGCGTTGATTTATGATCGCAGCGGCGGCATGGCCCCGGTCAGCGATTTCAAACTGGGGCAACCCGGAACCGATGCGGCCCCAATCGGAGGACAATAGCATGAGACAGTATATTGCAACGCTTCTGGCAGGCGCGTCCCTGCTCGCTCCGGCCTCCGCTCTCGCTGCCGATAATTTCGCGATTTTCAATACGCGCGTTGTCACCAATGACGGCGCCGGCGTAATTAACGGCGCGACGGTGCTGGTTGAAGACGGGAAGATTAAAGCGATCGGCAAAACCGACACGGCCAACACGCCGGCCGCTAACGGCACCTCGATTATCGACGGTAGCAAAATGTGGGTCACGCCCGGCATTTTCTCAAGCTTCTCTCTGATGGGTCTGGTCGAGATTGAGCTGGAATCTGCGACCAATGACAGCTCTGCCGGCGACGCTGATAATAATGCGGGCTTGCGCGCGGCGGACGGGTTTAATCCGAAGTCCACCGTTGTCGCCGTCACCCGCGCCGAAGGCATCACCCACGGCGTTATAGCGCCCAACCCGTCCAACTCTATTTTCGGCGGCACCGGCGCAATCGTCGATACAACCGGCGAGTTTGACAGCATCGTCAATCCGAACGCCTTTGTTTATGTCGCCATCGGCCAAAACGGCGCAAGCAAGGCCGGCGGCTCGCGGCCGGCGGCGCTGAACATGCTGCGTAACGCCCTGCGTGATGCCAATCGCAAATACATCGCGCCGGATGACGGCGACGCCGCCTCTCGCACGGACGCGGCGGCGCTGGCTCCGGTTTTGGCCGGGCGAATCCCGCTCATGGTCGGGGCGGACCGCGCGTCGGACATTCTGGCCGCGACAGCCCTTAAAGAGCAGTTTCCGAAACTCAACCTTATCATTTTGGGCGGCGCGGAAGCCTGGATGGTCACGGGCGCGCTCAAAGCCTCCAAGACAAGCGTGCTTATTGATCCGGTCGAAAGCCTGCCGGGAAATTTTGAGCATCTGGGCACGCGCCTTGATAATGCACAGCGTTTAGACGCCGCCGGCGTGCAATACGCCTTTATGGCGCGCACGGCTTGGTTTTCGCACAATCCGCGCCTGTTGCCGCAACATGCCGGCAATGCCGTCGCTAACGGCCTGTCATGGGACGCCGCGTTTAAAGCGATTACCGCCACACCGGCCCGCCTGTTCGGGCAAGCAGATCTTGGCACGCTGAAAACCGGGCAAACGGCTAATCTGGTGGTCTGGGACGGTGACCCGCTTGAGGTGATGTCTGCGCCGGTGCGCGTCGTGATTGAGGGCGAGCGACAGAGCCTGACCTCCCGCCAATCCGAGCTGGCAAGCCGCTATAATCCGACAAGCACAGACACGCGGGCGCACAAATACCGCCGGTAAATTTGCAACAGTCAATGTCTGATTTTCCCCGGGCCCGGCGTCAACCTTGACGACGGGCCCGTTTTGTGACATTCGCGGCCCCATAGAGACGGCAGGCCATGAGGGCTTGCAGCCCCATATAGCCGGCGGATTGTTCGCCCGGCGCTTGCCAAGCCCGACCGCGGGCTGTGAAAGATCTACATTTGACTAATGACACGTCCGCTGACGCTACAGCAAACCCTGAGACCGAAATCAAAAAAGAAGAGAAAGTCCCGACTTTCCGCCAACTCGGTCTGGACCCCAAAATTGTAAAAGCCCTTCGCGACATGAGCTACAGTCGCCCGACGCCCATTCAGGCGCAGGCCATTCCCCATGCCATGAAGCGCAAAGATATCCTCGGCATTGCCCAAACCGGCACCGGGAAGACGGGCGCGTTCACCCTGCCCGTTATGCACGCCTTGGCAAAGGGACGCGCGCGGGCCCGTATGCCGCGCTGCCTAATCGTTTGCCCGACCCGAGAGCTCGCCGCGCAAGTAGCTGAGAATGTCGAGCTTTACGGGAAATATTTAAAGCTCGAAATGGCGCTGCTGATTGGCGGGGTATCTTTCGCCGAGCAGGATAAGAAACTGTCCAAAGGCGTTGATATTCTTATCGCGACGCCCGGCCGCTTGCTCGATCAATTTGAACGCGGAAAAATCCTTCTGACCGGCGTTCAATGTCTTGTCGTTGATGAGGCCGACCGTATGCTCGATATGGGCTTCATCCCGGATATTGAGCGTATTTTTGAAATTACGCCGTTTACACGCCAAGTCCTGTTCTTCTCGGCCACAATGGCCAAAGAGCTTGACCGAATCGTTGATACTTTCCTGCATCAACCGGTCCGGATTGAGGTTGCCCGCGAGAACACCACGGCGAAAACCGTGACGCAGAAAATCATCACCATGCCAACCAATGATGCGCGCGCCAAACGCAACGCCCTGCGCGGCGCGATTGAGCAATCGGACGTAAAAAACGGCATTGTTTTTTGTAACCGCAAAAAAGACGTCGACATCGTCGCTGCCTCTTTGACCAAGCACGGTCATCAGGCGCGCCCGATACACGGCGACCTGCCCCAATCCGAACGTATGAAAACCCTGCAAGATTTTCGCGACGGTAAGTTAAAACTGCTCTGCGCCTCTGATGTGGCCGCGCGCGGTTTGGATGTGCCGGATGTCTCTCACGTCTTTAACTTCAACGTGCCCAGCCATGCCGAAGATTATGTTCACCGCATCGGCCG
>CALLVD010000043.1 GCA_938010385.1 uncultured Robiginitomaculum sp. | reverse complement strand
GCATAAATGCGCGCCGGACCGTCTATCCGGTGGGTCCCTTCGGGCCCTGCGCCACAGGAGATTACCATGCACGATTTTCGTACCCATAACTGCGCCGCGCTGCGCAAATCTGACGTCGGGCAGACAGCCCGCGTGTCCGGCTGGATTCATTCTAAACGTGAACATGCCAATGCGCTGTTTATTGATTTGCGAGACCATTACGGCCTGACCCAAATTGTCGTTTATCCCAATGTGGATTTTTACGAGAGCCTGAAACGCGCCACCGTCGAGAGCGTGATTACAGTCACCGGCGAAGTACTGGCCCGCGCTGATGAAGCCGTGAATGAAAACCTTGATACCGGCGAGATTGAACTGCGCGCCGATACGGCCGTGATTGAAAACGCCGCCGCGCCGCTGCCGCTGCCGGTGGCCGGAGAGCAGGATTATCCGGAAGAGATTCGCTTGCGTCACCGCTATTTGGATTTGCGCCGTGAAACCCTGCATAAAAATATCATCTTGCGCAGCCAAATAATCGCGTCCCTGCGCCGCCGCATGATTGAAGGCGGCTTTATGGAGTTTCAAACGCCGATTTTGACGGCAAGCTCGCCCGAAGGCGCGCGCGATTTCCTCGTGCCGTCACGCCTTAATCCCGGGAAGTTCTACGCCCTGCCGCAAGCGCCGCAGCAATTTAAGCAACTGATTATGGTGGCCGGCTTTGACCGCTATTTCCAAATCGCGCCGTGTTTCCGCGATGAAGATGCCCGCGCCGATCGCAGCCCGGGCGAGTTCTATCAGCTCGACATTGAGATGAGCTTCGCCACCCAAGAAGACGTGTTCAACGCTATCGAGCCGGTCATGGCCGGCGTTTTTGAAGAATTTGCCAACGGGCGCAAAGTCCAAACGCCGTTCCCGCGCATTCCATACAAAGAATCAATGGAGAAATACGGCTCCGATAAACCCGATCTGCGTATTCCGTTTGAAATTTCTGACGTGTCAGAGTTCTTCCCTGATGAGGCGCTGACCGGCTTTGGCCTGTTTGCCAAAATTGTCGGCGGCGGCGGTAAAGTTATTGCTATCCCCGCGCCGCAGGCGGCCGCGAACCAATCGCGCAAATTCTTTGATTCCATGGATAAGTGGGCCAAAAAAGACATGCAGGCGCCCGGTCTGGGCTATGCCCGTCTTGAGGCAGATGAAGACGGCAATGTAACCAGCCGTGACCCCGTCCTGAAAAACTTTAAGCCCGATCACTTGACCAAGCTTTTAGAGAAAATGGGCCTTGGTGCCGGCGACGGCATTTTCTTCTCGGCCGGAAAGAAAAGCGATGCCTATAAACTGGCCGGCGCGGCGCGCAACAAGGTGGCGGCTGACCTTGATTTGATTGACAAAGAGGCCGGGTTTAAATTTTGCTGGATTGTCGATTTCCCGATGTATGAATGGGATGAAGACAATAAAAAAGTCGATTTCTCGCACAACCCGTTCTCTATGCCCCAAGGCGGTATGGACGCGCTTCAGACAAAAGATCCGCTCGACATTTTGGCTTATCAATATGACATTGTCTGTAACGGGGTTGAACTGTCCTCCGGCGCTATTCGAAACCACAAAGTCGACGTTATGTATAAGGCGTTTGAAATCGCCGGTTACGATAACGCGACGGTGGACGAAGAATTTGCCGGCATGATTAATGCGTTTAAATACGGCGCGCCGCCTCATGGCGGCATTGCTCCGGGTGTTGACCGCATCGTCATGCTCCTCGCGGGCGCGGAAAATATCCGCGAAGTCATCTTATTCCCGATGAACCAAAGCGCGCAGGATCTTATGATGAACGCCCCGTCGGAAGTGGACAGCAAAGCGCTCAAAGAGCTGCATTTGAAATTAAACCTGCCAATTGAATAAAACAAGAAAAGGGAGCCTCACCGGCTCCCTTTTTTATTCAGACAATCGCGAGATACCCAATGAGTAAAGATAAAAACGCGCCGATATGCACAACCATAATCGCGCGGTCTTTCCACATGACGCCGACAACAAACCAAAGAACGATGCCGACTAAAAACGCATAAACATTCCAAGGTGTGTAGTTTAACCCTGTGAGACCGTAGCCGATCAGCTGAATGACCGTCGCTACCCATTTCACAATATCAACTGTTTTCACCGTACGCTCTCCCTTTTGCCGATACGTTGGGAGCTGCGGTGAGGCTTGTAAATGAAAACAGGTTCGGGCCCGCCTGATTAATCGGAGGCATAAGCGTCAGCGATAATGAGTCCGCTCACTACAGTCCGTCGTAAAGCCGTTTTAAATGCGCTCGGCTCATTTCTAATTCGGCCTTGGCTGCGCGAGAGCCTTTTGGGGGCAGGGCGGCGATGGCGCGGTCAATAGTGTTGATATTTTCGCGAAGGCCTGCCTTGGTAATTTCAAGCTGATCAAGCTTTGCGCCCACATCTTCGCCGTTATACATGACGCTGCGTCGCGAGCGAACTCTGACCGGCGTTGTTTGTGACGAGGCAACTTGCAAATATTCTTTGCAATAAGGAACGGACAAACCGATGCCTTGGGGGATTTGTGTGCGCGGACTGCCACACCCTTGATTAAGCTGCGTCTGTGTCAGGCCGATAACGTCACGCATATCCGCGCCGGATAAATCGGCGGCGGTGAAATCTGCACCCTCGACATTGGCCATGCCAAACTCGGCATGTTTTAACTTCGCGCCGATAAAAATCGCGTCTTGAAAATTCGTATGGTCCAGCTTGGCCAGATTGAAATTGGCATCGGTGAAATTCGCCCCGCGCGCTATGCCGTAGGTGAAATCAGTTTGGGAAAAGTCCGTCCCTTTAAAACTGCCGCGCGACAGCTCGGCGCGGCGCATGTCCGACTCGGAAAGGTTGGAGCGGTTCAGTGTGGCCTCGGTTAAGTTGGCATCACTCATGACGGCGAGGTGAAGATTGACGCCTTCGCCTTTGGCCCGCATCAGAAACGCGCGGGCGAATTGCGCGCCGGCCAAATTAGACTGATTAAATTCACCGCCGGACAGGTTAGAGCGGGAAAAATTGCTTTTAGAAAAATCGGCACCGTTCAAAGACAGGCGCGTCATCTCACGGCCTGATAAATCGCAGGAGCTGCAAGAACCGGAAATATAAAGACCGGTGCTGACAGGAATTTGCGCGTGCGCAATGCCGCCCTGCCATAACAAAGCGGCCAGTGCTGCGCCCCCAACACGTGCCAAAAGAAACCTCATACATTTAATATAGAAGCCGAAGCGATGATGGTTAAGTAAATATTACTTAATTTACTGTGATTTTTTTGGCCCTCAAAAGCTCTTTCGTTGCACTCTACGAGCACCCCTTTCGGTGCACTCTACGAGCACCCCGTAGTCGTGCCGCATGTGGCGCATTTTTGGCAGGTTCCGCTGCGAACTAAGGTGAAGTGCCCGCAATCCGGGCAGGCATCCCCTGTGTAGCCGGAAAAGCGCGCTGTTTGTGCGGCGCTCGGCGCAGGCACGTTCAGACTGCCGGCCCCGGAAAGGGACGCCTCGGCTTCCTGCTCGGGCGCATCGGGCTCGGCCGTCTCTTCTTCGTCGCCCGCTTCAGGGGAGTCGCCGCTCGTTTCCGGCTTGAACATCAAAATATTATCATCATCGCCGCCCGCTTCGCGCACGAAACCTTTGGAATAATTGGGCAGATTGGTCGGCCCGCGGTCGCGGCTGCGTTCTGAAGCGCCGGCGCCAAGACTGTCCGGCGTGCTTTGCGACTCGTCAACTTGAGACAGATCATGCCAGCCGAGATAGGAAATGCCCAGCTCGCGGAAGATATAATCCAGAATAGAATTTGCAAACTTCACCTTGTCATTGCCTTGCACGGGTCCGGACGGTTCAAACCGTGTGAAGACAAAAGCTTCGACAAATTCTTCCAGCGGCACGCCATATTGCAGGCCAATAGAAATCGCGATGGCAAAATTGTTCATGACGGACCGGAAGGCCGCGCCTTCCTTGTGCATATCAATGAAAATCTCGCCCAGCTGCCCGTCTTCAAATTCGCCGGTGTGCAGATAGACTTTGTGTCCGCCCACGGATGATTTTTGAATATAGCCGGTGCGGCGGTCGGGTAAGCGGCGGCGCTCGGCCGGTTTTTCTACCACGCGTTCTATGATTTTTTCGACGATTTTCTCTGCCGTTTTGCCCACGCCCGGATCGTCTTGCAGGGCGTCCAGATCGGCGTCATCAAAGACCGCGCCGGCCAAAGGCTGACTGAGTTTTGATCCGTCGCGATACAGCGCAATCGCCTTTAAACCCAGCTCCCACGCCTTGCGATAAACCTGCGCGCAGCCGTCAATCGTAGCATCGG
The DNA here is from genome assembly GCA_938010385.1 of uncultured Robiginitomaculum sp. Classification (GTDB taxonomy): domain Bacteria; phylum Pseudomonadota; class Alphaproteobacteria; order Caulobacterales; family Maricaulaceae; genus Robiginitomaculum. The sequence continues at coordinate 27,436 of CALLVD010000043.1, read as the reverse complement.
ACGGCATGTTTACAGTCTTTGAAATCGCGCCCGACACAAAGGGCTGGGCAGCGGCCATCATGTAGATATGCGCGTCTGATGATAAGGCGCGCGTGCCGGTGCGCCCGCACGGCGTGGCGCAATCAAACACCGGCAAATGTTCCGGTTTCAGCCCCGGCGCGCCTTCGAGAGTCATGGCGCCGGAGGCATAGATATTGGCCGCTTGAATCTGTGCTTCTACAAAGCCGAGCAGGGGGAGAATGTCAGTCCCGCTGTGCTCAAGCTGCGTATCGGTCAGGCCCAGCGCTTCGCGGCAAAACTCATCGCCGAGCGTGTAGCGGTTAAAGATGTGGCGGATATCAAACGCGCCCTTTATGCCGGCCTCGACCCGTTCAATTTCCAAATCAGAAAAGCCTTTGGCCCGCAGAGCGCGGTGACCGATTTCCGGCGATCCTTTTAGGGTAGCGCGGCCCAGTGCGTGGGTAATAATCGCCTCGCGCGCGTCTTGATCATAGCCTAAGGCGACCAATGCGCTCGGCACAGCTTGGTTGATAATTTTAAAAATTCCGCCGCCGGCCAGTTTTTTAAATTTCACCAAAGCAAAGTCCGGCTCTATCCCTGTGGTGTCGCAATCCATCAGCAGTCCGATAGTGCCGGTCGGCGCGATTACGCTGACTTGAGCATTGCGAAAGCCGTGTTTTTTGCCCAGTGCGAGCGCATTGTTCCACGCGGTTTTCGCCGCCTGCGCGACGCCTTCAAACGGTACATATTTGGCCGGCATTGGCATGGGCAAGACTGTCAAGTCTTCATAGTCAGCGGCTTTTGTTTTTCCGGCCGCCGCCGCCGCGTGATTAGCGATGACTTTCAGCATGGGTTTTTTATTGGCCGCAAATCCCGCAAACGCGCCCATGTGCTTGGCCATTTGCGCCGACATTTCATAGGCCACGCCCGACATCAGCGCCGTAATTGCCGACGCGGCGGCGCGGCCCTCGGGGCTGTCATAGGCAATACCGCGGCTCATCAACAGCCCGCCAAGATTGGCGTAACCCAGGCCGAGCGTGCGATATTGATAGCTTCTCCGGGCGATGGATTCTGACGGGAACTGGGCCATCATTACGGATATTTCCAGCGTGACAGTCCAAAGCTTTGACGCATGGGTGAAGGCCGCTACATCAAAGCCCGACTTATCATCCCAAAACTTTATCAGGTTCAGAGAGGCCAGATTGCAGGCTGTATCGTCGAGAAACATATATTCGCTGCACGGATTGGACGCCGTAATCGGTCCGTCATTGGCGCAAGTGTTCCAAGCATTAATTGTGTCATGAAATTGCAGGCCGGGATCGGCGCTGGCCCATGCCGCGCCGGCAATCTTTTCCCACAAAGCGCGCGCCGATACGGATTTGGCAATCGCGCCGTCCGTGCGGCGAATTAAATCCCAATGTTCGTCGTTCTTAGCGGCTTCGATAAATGCGTCAGTGACGCGCACCGTATTATTGGCGTTTTGGCCGGACACGGTGGAATAGGCTTCGCTGTCCCAATCGGCGGTCAGGTCGGGAATATCAATTTCGTCAATGCCTTGGCGGGCCAGCTGCACGGCGCGGCTGACCGCACCGGCCGGAACGCCGGCGCGGGAGGCTGCGCGCATTTCACGGCCCAGAGCGACATTTTGCTTGGGGTCAAAACAGGTTTCCGCATCGCCTTCGCAATTCACGCAGGCCCGGATAATGGCATTTAAGTGCGTCTTGAGCGCTTTGCTGCCGGCGACCAGAGCGGCGACTTTGGTTTCCTCGCGCACTTTCCAATCGATAAAGTCTTCAACGTCCGGATGGTCGATATCGACTACGACCATTTTGGCCGCGCGTCGCGTCGTGCCGCCGGATTTAATCGCGCCGGCAGAGCTGTCTCCGACCTTTAGAAAGCTCATCAGGCCGGACGACGTCCCGCCTCCGGAAAGGGGCTCACCTTTACCGCGAATGGCCGAGAAGTTTGACCCGGTGCCAGAGCCGAATTTAAACAGGCGCGCCTCGCGCACCCACAAATCCATAATGCCGCCCGCGCCGATCAGGTCATCGTCAATCGCTTGGATAAAACAGGCATGGGGCTGCGGATGCTCATAGGCATTTTCAGACAGCTTCACTTCGCCGGTTTGGTAATCCACGTAATGGTGGCCTTGCGGCCCGTCGATCAGTCCGTAAGCCCAATGCAGGCCGGTGTTAAACCATTGCGGCGAGTTCGGCGCGGCCATTTGCCGGGCGAGCATAAAGCGCATTTCATCATAATAGGCACGGGCATCCTCTTCGCCGTCAAAATAGCCGCCCTTCCAGCCCCAATAAGTCCAGCAGCCGGCCATGCGGTCAAAGACCTGCCGCGCATCGGTTTCGCCGCCGCTGCGTTTGGCTTTGGGAAGTTTTTTCAAGGCGTCAATGTCAGGGCTCTGCGGTTGCAGCCAATCCGGCACATCCGCGTCTTTTGCCGCAATCGTCAGGGCCGGAACGCCGGCGCGGCGAAAATATTTTTGCGCCAGAATATCGCACGCAACTTGTGACCAACTTTCCGGCGCTAAAAACGCGCCGGCGTCCGATATCAAATTGCCGTCAGGGTCGCGAATTTCACTTGTGCGGCTCGCAAAGCTGATACCGCTATAGGCCGATTGACCGGCTCTAGTGAAATGTCGGGTTATGCGCATGGCTTAAACATAGGCGCGCTCAGGCGGCCCGGCAAGAACGCGCGGCGCGTAAAGCCGGGGGTTAAATCAGCGTTTAATCACGGCGCAGGCGACGCGCGCGCCGGCCCCGCCGATAGGCTGGGTGACTTGATCGTCAGGATTGGCGTGGATAATCATGGCGGAGCCGTCTTCGTCAAACAGAGCAGGGCGGCCGCCTTCACCGGAAAATGAGATCCGGCCGTTCATGACACGCTGCGAGGCTTTTCCGTTCTCATCGACAACAAGATTAGGCAAATCCGCATTGTCCGGACCCTGCGGATTTTTTAAGCCGTGTTGATGGCCGTGCGGATTAATGTGCCCGCCTGATTTCTTAAAGCCTTCATCGCTGCAATCGCCTGTCTCATGGAAATGCATACCGTGTTTACCCGGGGTCAGGCCTTCGACCTCAACCAAGGCGGAGACGCCCTTGGGCGTTCGGGTCAAAACGACCTTGCCCAAATTAGCCCGATCATTGCTGATGAAATAGGCCGTATGCTCGGACGAACCTGTCGGGGTGACTTTGGCCGCGCTGACAGGCGTGCTCGGATTTTCCATGACGGCCTGTTTCGGCTCTGAGCGGCTGCAAGCCGCCAGTATTATTGTTGATGCCAGTCCGGCGTAAATCAAGGCAGTTTTTGTCATATCGGGCTCCGTTTAAGGCTCTGAGTGTAAACGATAACTGTGTTACGTGTAAGGGCAGAAAATGTTTCATTTTCAAGCGTTTTTAAGCCTTGTTTCGCCCTCTGTGATTTGCTCTGACCGGCGCTAACCGGTACATTTCACGTTGAATTGCGCCCGAATCGACGCGCAAAATCCGAAGCGAAAAGCAGGGTCCCGTGAGCGACGAAACCGAAACGCCTGAAGATGATAATAATCCGGAAAACGGGCCTGAAAACGGCTCGGATAACGGTGGGGTGAACCCGCCGCTTGAGCAGGGTATATCGCCGATAAATATCGAAGATGAGATGAGCCGATCCTATCTGGATTACGCCATGTCTGTTATTGTCTCGCGGGCGATCCCTGACGTTCGCGACGGCCTGAAACCGGTGCATCGCCGTATTCTTTACTCCATGCACGAAAACGGTTTCACCCGGGAAAAGCCCTATAAAAAATCAGCCCGTGTTGTCGGCGATGTTATCGGTAAATATCACCCCCACGGTGACAGCGCGGTCTATGATGCGCTTGTCCGCTTAGCGCAGGATTTCTCCATGCGCCTGCCGCTGCTCGACGGGCAGGGCAATTTCGGCTCTGTTGACGGGGACAGTCCGGCAGCGATGCGTTACACCGAAGTGCGCATGGATAAGCCGGCGGCATTTTTGTTGGCGGACATTGAGAAAAACACGGTCAACTTCCAAGATAATTATGACAGCTCTGAAACAGAGCCTGTGGTTCTGCCGTCTAAGTTTCCCAATATTTTGGTCAATGGTGCGGGCGGTATCGCCGTCGGTATGGCGACCAATATTCCGCCGCATAATCTCGGCGAGGTTTGCGATGCGGCGCTGGCGCTGATTGATAACGGCGATCTGAGCGATGAAGACTTGCTCGGCATTATTCCCGGACCGGACTTCCCGACAGGCGCACTGATTATGGGCCGCGCCGGCTCAAAAGCTTCCGTGCTGACCGGCAAGGGCTCCATCATACAGCGGGCCAAGGTTGACTACGAAGAGATACGCGGCGGCCGAACGGCCATCATCGTCACAGAGCTGCCTTATCAGGTCAATAAAGCTAATATGATCAAGAAGATAGCCGATCATGTTCGTGAAAAACGTATTGAAGGCATTTCACATATTCAAGACGAATCCGACCGTGTCGGCATGCGGGTTGTGATTGAACTGAAACGCGATGCGGTTCCTGATGTGGTCCTTAACCAGCTTTACAGATACAGTCAGCTGCAACAAAATTTCTCTTCAAATATGCTGGCGCTGAACGGCGGCCGTCCGGAGCAAATGAATGTGCGGCAAATGCTGCAAGCGTTTTTGGCTTTCCGTGAAGACGTCATTGCGCGGCGCTCTAAATTTGATTTATCCAAAGCCCGCGATAAAGCCCACATCCTTGTCGGCCTCGCCACGGCCGTTACCAATATTGACGAAGTTATTAAACTCATCCGCACATCCGCCAACCCCAAAGAAGCGCGTGAGCGGCTTATGGCCAGAGCATGGCCGGCCAAAGATATGGGCGCGTTGATTAAGCTGATTGCCGACCCGCGCTCCATCCTTCTGGACGACGGCACGATTAAGCTGACGGAAGAGCAAGCCCGCGCTATTTTGGAATTACGTCTTTTGAAACTGACGGCTTTGGGGCTGGACGAAATTACGGACGACGCCAAAAAGCTGGCCGCGCAAATCACAGACCTTTTGGAAATTCTGCGCTCCCGTGATCGCGTGCGTGAAATCATTCGCGGCGAGCTTTCTGACGTCAAAGAAAACTTCGCCACGCCGCGCCGCTCTGAATTTGTAGAAGGCGGCATCGACTTTGACGATGAAGACTTAATTGCCGTCGAAGATATGGTCGTCACGGTCACAGCCGCCGGCTATGTGAAGCGCACATCACTGGATACATACCGGGCGCAGCGGCGCGGCGGCAAAGGCCGCTCCGGCATGTCCATGAAAGACGAAGATTATGTCACGACCGTATTTGTCGCGTCTACCCACACGCCGGTTCTGTTTTTCAGCTCAACCGGTATGGCCTATAAGCTGAAAGTCTGGAAACTGCCGGTCGGCGGGCCTGCGACGCGCGGCAAGGCCTTGGTCAATATTTTGCCGCTGGATAAAGACGAGACGATCAACTCCATTATGGCTCTGCCTGAGAATGAGGATGATTGGGCCGGCATGGATATCATGTTTGCCTCGCGCTCCGGCGGGCTTCGCCGTAATTCGCTGGCCGATTTTACGCGCGTGAACCGCAACGGTAAAATCGCCATGAAGCCGGATGAGGGCGACGGCATTGTTGATGTGCGGATTTGCTCTGAAGATGATGATATCTTGTTGACCACCGCGATGGGCAAGTCTTTGCGTTGCCGGGTGACGGATATTCGCCGCTTTGTCGGGCGGACAAGCTCCGGCGTGCGCGGCATTAAACTGGCCGATAATGACGAGGTCATTTCAATGGCGGTTCTGCGCCATATGGACGTCGAAACGGACGAAGCGCGGGCTTACATGAAGCACGCCAACGCCCTGCGCCGCGCCGCCGGTGATGACGAGGCGGGCGATGACGATGACGATACGGATATTGAAACATCCCTTTCGGACGAGCGACTCGCGGAGTTGGCCGAAGCTGAGCAGTTTATGCTGACGCTGGCTGATGACGGCTTTGGCAAACGCAGCAGCAGCTATGATTATCGCTGCATGAACCGGGGCGGGCAGGGCGTGACCGCGCAAAACCTGTCGCGCAAAAAAGGCGAGCCGGATGCTAAATTGGTGCGCAGTTTCACCATATCCGATGACGATCAGATTATGATTGTGACCGATGGCGGGCAATTAATTCGCTGTCCTGTCGTCAATATCCGCATTGTTTCGCGCAGCTCTCGGGGCGTGACGGTTATTCGCGTCAAAGACGATGAGCGTGTTGTCTCGGTGGAACGGATCGAAGACGCCGGTGACGATGATGAGGCTGACGAGGCTGAGGAGGTCGCATCTGAAACGTCGAACGCGCCGCCCGAAGGCGACAGCTAAACCCGCATTTGCGCGCGTCACGCAAGAATCGTGCCGCGCGTAACGCATCCTTAAATCTTGTGCTATACTGACCCGGTTAAGAGGCGAAGACCTTTAACGTGAATTTCGGGATGTAAGTACTATGGCGATGAGCCCCCAATTAAAGCTGAAACAAAGCCAGTCTCTGGTTATGACGCCGCAATTACAGCAGGCGATTAAGCTGTTGCAATTATCAAATATCGAGCTGTCCGCCTTTGTTGAAGAGCAGCTTGAGAGCAATCCGCTGCTGGAACGCGGGACCGGGGACGAAAACCGGCGCGGCGAAGACGGGGAGGCCGTCAAAGATATCGGGACGCGCGATGCCATTGATATGGACGCGGCCCCGGGCAAAGCCATTGAATCTATGGATGTTTCCGAAGCCCGCGAATATGAAGATGCATCCCCCGGGGAGCGCGCGCAGCAGGCTGATGCGCCTGTGCAAAGCTCCGGCGGAGAGATTGATTGGTCTAAAACATCGTCATCCGGCGGTTCGTTTAATTCAGGCGGCGACTATGACGCGGCGGCCAATACGGCGGCAGAAATCACTTTGTCTGATCATCTGACAGAGCAGCTTCACATGAGCACAGTCGATGAGCGAGAGCGCCTCATCGGGGCGCATTTAATCGATCACACGGACGAAAACGGCTATCTGCGCATCAGCGTGGACGAAATCGCAGAGCGCCTCGGCGCATCTGTATCCAAGGTCAGCTCTATGCTGACAATGATGCAAACGTTCGAGCCGACGGGCGTCATGGCCAGGGATTTGGCAGAATGTTTATCGCTGCAACTGCGTGAGCGCGGCGAGCTTGACCCACCGATGGAAGCGCTTCTGGGCAATTTGCAGCTTTTGGCCAAGCACGATTTGGCGCGGCTGACGGCGCTTTGCGGCGTGGACGCTGACGGCCTGTCAGCGCTGACGAAACGCCTGCGCGCGCTCGCGCCAAAACCGGGCCTTGCCTATGGCGGCGAAGCGGCGGCGACGGTTGAGCCTGACGTGTTTATCCGCGAAAATCCGGCCGGCGGTTGGTCTGTAGAATTGAATTCAGCGACCCTGCCGCGCGTTCTGGTCAACTCGCGCTATTACGCGGAAATTGTTGACGCGACGAAGGATGAAACGGTCAAAACATTTATGAGCGAGTGTCAGGCGAGCGCGAGCTGGCTGGTGAAATCGCTCGACCAACGGGCGCGCACTATCCTGAAAGTCTCCATGGAAATCGTCAAGCAGCAGGACGGCTTTTTCGCCTTCGGCATTGATCACCTTCGCCCCTTAAATTTGAAAACTGTCGCCGACGCGATTGAGATGCACGAATCCACTGTGTCACGTGTGACGAGCAATAAATATATGGCCACGCCGCGCGGCACGTTTGAGCTGAAATATTTCTTCACGGCGGCTATTCCGGCGCTGGGCGGCGGAGAGGCTCACAGTGCAGAGGCTGTGCGTCACAAAATTAAGGGCTTAATCAGCGAAGAGACGCTCTCCAATGTCTTGTCCGATGACAAAATCGTTGATTTGCTGCGGTGCGAAGGCATTGATATTGCGCGCCGCACCGTTGCGAAATATCGCGAATCTCTCGGCATTCAAAGCAGTGTTGAGCGGCGGCGGTTGCTGAAAGCCGCGGGGTAGGGCCTGCCCCTCCGAACCCGCTTATTCCCCCCGTTTACGCGGCGTACTGATCGTCTTAGGCTTGAGCATCCCTCTTGATTTTTGACCCTCCGGCGCGGCGCTTGCGCCTTTCATGCCGATGGAGCGCATGCCGGCAGAGCGCGATGATTTTCGCGCGGCGTCCTTATGCGTCGGCGCGGCGGGCGCGCCCTTCATACCTCTTGATTTCATTTTCAGCTCCCGTCCTTTCATTACGGCATTTTTGCCGAATTTATCGCGCGCTTTATCCGAGGCCCGCTCTGCTTTGGCCCGAGCCATAGCCCCGGGATCGAGTAAATCACCGCTGTCTCCGGTCGGCGCAGATAATCCGGAAAGTCCCGCGCCAATTAAGCGATAGGCTTTATCGCCGGGCTCTCTTAGCAGCATTTGTTCGCAGGTTTTAAAAATAATATCGGCAAGTTGCGTCGGCTGCTCTAAAGTTTTACGGCGCGTGACCGTTTTAAAATCCGATGTTTTCAGTTTCAGCGTGACCACCCGGCCGGCAATGTCTTTGGCTTTGGCGTGGTCGGCCGTTTTCTGCGAGACAAACCATAGCTTATCAAGCAGCGGGTCTTTATCCCGGATGTCGTCGTTAAACGTGGTTTCTGCCGAGACAGATTTGCGCTCGCGCTGCGTTTTAACCGGCCGGCTGTCTTCTGCCCGCGCGAGGCGCGCAAGACGCAGGCCGCTTTCTCCGAAGAGTGTCATCATTTCGCGGTCTGTTTTCATCCGCACATCTTTAATGGTCTCAATCCCGGACTTGGCCAGTGTGCGCGCAAAGGACGGCCCGACGCCGAAAATAAAACCCACCGGTTTATCGGCTAAAAAATCTTGCGCATCAGCCCGGCCCAGCATGGCAAAGCCGTGCGGCTTATCCAAATCTGATGCGGTTTTGGCCAGAAACTTATTATAGGACAGGCCGATGCTGACAGTGACGCCAACCTCTTTTAAAACCCGTTTTTGAAACCGCATCAGCATAAGCGCCGGCGGCGCGCCGTGCAGCCGCTCTGTGCCGGTCATATCCAAGAAGGCTTCATCAATGGAGAGCGGCTCTACCAAGGGCGTTAAATCCAGCATCATATTTTTTATGCGCCGACCTTCATAGCTGTAAGCGCCGTGATTGCCGCGAATGACGACAGCATCAGGACACAGTTTCAGCGCTTTAAACATAGGCATGGCGGAACGAACGCCGTAAACCCGCGCATTGTAACAGGCCGCCGCTACGACGCCGCGCCGCCCGCCGCCGACAATGACGGGCTTGTCGGCCAGGTCAGGATTATCGCGTTTTTCGACGCTGCAAAAAAAGGCGTCGCAATCAATATGCGCAATCGATAAGACGGCGGCTTCGGGGTGGGCAATACGGCGATAGGATCCGCACGCTTCACATTGCGGCGCAGCGGGTATCGGCGCTTCGCAATCGCGGCACCATCCCTTTATGTTTGCCGATCTGATCACAACTGACTTTCTTTTAAACCTGCTGCAATACTGCCGTAAATTAGCCGCTTTGCATTTATAATTTATTATAGTGTTCGCGCTATGTTCTGTAAACAAAGGGTTAGCGACGCGTAGACTCTTCATTAAGCCTATTGCGTCATAATACAGGGAATCAAGAAGCGCTTAAGCGTTGATTACTAAAAATGGTGAGACGGTAGCATGTTGCAAATTATGCCCAAAAAAGTCCTGATTGTTGAAGATAACGAACTGAACATGAAGCTGTTTCATGATCTGCTCGATGCGCACGGTTATGAGGTCAAGCAAACCCGTGAGGGCTTAAAAGCTATCGCGATGGCGAAGAAGCACAAGCCCGATCTTATCCTGATGGATATTCAACTGCCGAAGGTCTCCGGACTTGAGGTGACGAAATGGATTAAAGACGATAAAGCGCTGAAGGATATTCCGGTCGTCGCTGTTACGGCTTTTGCCATGAAAGGCGATGAAAAACGCATTCGCGAGGGCGGCTGCGAAGCTTATATTTCGAAGCCAATCTCTGTAGCAAAATTTTTGGCGACCGTTCGCAAATTCACTAAATAGGCCCTGTTATGAGCGCACGCATTCTGGTTGTCGATGACCTTGCGCCCAACAGGCATTTGTTGGAAGCGAAGCTGCGCAGCGAATATTATGATGTGGTCAGCGCGGCCAACGGGCAAGAAGCGCTGAATATTGCTGAGCGTGAGTCGATAGACTTAGTCCTGCTGGATGCAATCATGCCGGGGATTAACGGATTTGATGTCTGTAAGAAGCTGAAAAGCGATCCGCATACGTGGCATATTCCAGTCGTTATGGTTACGGCGCTCGAAGAAACGTCGGACCGTATTCGCGGTCTGGAAGCCGGCGCAGATGATTTCATCTCAAAGCCCGTTGATGATTTTAACATGATGGCGCGCGTTCGCTCTTTGCTGCGCCTGAAAATGATTACAGACCAGCTTTTGACGCATACAGGGCAATCACTGGAAGATTCGCGGCAAATGATTGAGGGGATTGAGAAATCCCACGGCAAGATTCTTATCGTCGATGATCATCAGGGCCGCATGGAACGCATGGCGGCCCAACTGCTTCCAAAACATGAAGTGTCGCTGCAAATGGACCCGCGCCAGGCGATTGTCGAATCGCGCGCCGGTATTGATTTGCTGATCGTCAGTCTGGTCAGCGATAAATTTGACGGCTTACGCCTTTGCGCGCGTTTGCGATCTGACGAGAAGACCCGCGATTTGCCTATTCTGGCCATTGGCGAAGCGTCAGAGGAAGCGCGCATGGTGCGCGCCTATGACGTGGGGATTAACGATACGCTGATGCGTCCTGTCGAAACACAGGAACTGTTGGCTCGGGTTGCAACGCAACTGAAACGCAAATTTTACGCCGACAGCCTGCGCGATAACTTTAACGAAAACCTTGAAATGGTTGTCAGTGATCCGCTGACCGGACTGGGCAATCGCCGGTATTTTGATCGCTCAATTATGCCGCTTTTAGAACAGGCGAAATCCGGCGAGACGTTTTCGCTCGTCATGTTTGACGTCGATCACTTTAAGCGCGTCAATGACATACTCGGCCATGATACCGGCGATGTAATTTTGAAAGAAATTGCTGCGCGCCTTGTTACCAACTTCCGCAGCATAGACATTGTCAGCCGTTATGGCGGTGAGGAATTTGTCGTCGCTATGCCTGACACAAATGCCGACGCCGCGAAAATCGCCGCTGACCGCATTCGCGCGCTTATCAGCGGAACGCCGGTCTATCTTGACGGCCAAGCGCTCAGCGTATCGGTCAGCGCCGGCATATCGCAATCGTTACCGGGGGAGAGCGCGCGCGATATGTTCAAGCGCGCGGACGAAGCGCTTTATAAAGCCAAATTGGCCGGCCGTAATCGGGTGGAGCTGGCGCCGATAAAGCAAGCGGCTTAACGGCACAAAAGAGCGGCACAAAAAAAGCGGCTGAGAGCCGCTTCATTATAACTTTATATGAAAAACGGCCCGAAGGCCGCTCAAGTCAATACGCTTGCGCGGCAAAACCTATTTGATTTTGCCTTCTTTAAACTCGACGTGCTTGCGCGCGACGGGATCGTATTTCTTTTTGACCATTTTCTCTGTCATGGTGCGGGCGTTCTTTTTCGTTACGTAAAAGAAACCGGTTCCTGCAGTCGAGTTCAAACGGATTTTGATGGTGGTTGGCTTAGCCATAATAGACGCCTGTGCATGTGCTTAAAATCAAGCGCGCAACATAGCCGGGCCGCGCCGTAAGTCAACGGCGATTTACGGGAAATTTCAGCGCTCAATCGCGCGCCGGAAACGGGTCCAATTTAAACGATCCGCGTTCAAACCGGGAATATGGAACGGCGCTTGCGGGCGTCTTCGCCGCTAAATATTGCGCAAGGACATCGATCATCATTTTCGTAATCGCGTGCATTTTCAAGGCCTTAGCGTCTTTCAGGCTCACCCATTTTGTGTCCAGCAATTCGTCGCTGTCAGCAAAATCACGCGCGGCTTGGGTATCAGACAGGCGCGTCATGAAAAACCAAGTGTCAAAACGCTTGGGCCGGTAGGGCGGGGTGACAGCGCGGGCGATGACGTGAATTTCTGATAAATCCGGTGCAAGCCCGGCCTTTGAAAACGAAATCCATGACGGGTGCGTGCCGCCATAAGGGCGATATCCTTCGGGCTCGCCGATGATAAATCCTGTCTCTTCCCATGTTTCGCGAATGGCGGCGAGGACGCAGGCGCGCGCCCGCGATGTCGGCATGGCTGCTTCCAATATGGCTTTTGTACGCGGGTTTAACGTGTCAACGGCCGGCACGCGGCTGTCGCCCGGATCGACGCGGCCACCGGGAAAAACATAAACATCGGGCATAAAATCATGCTTGCTTGAGCGCAATCCGACCAAAATTTCCTCGCCCCCCGGCGCGCCGCGAACTAAAAGAATACTCGCGGCCAGCCTGGGCTTAGCGGCCCGTTTCATGGCAGAGCGCCGGGCTTTGTCCTTATCGGAAACCGCGGTTGATTTGTTACGTTTCAGCTTAGGCAGCGTATCCGTCATCTGCGGCGACGCTTGCTTTTATCGCGCGCTTTCGCCCCCTTCGCGGCAGACTTTTTCTTATCAAACTTGCGGTTATGGGCGCCGCTGCGCTTGCTCGGTTTTTTACCCGGCTCCGGCGGGGACACCATTTCAAAGGTCAGGCCGCCGGATACGGGGGTGGCTTCAAGCAGGCGGACCACGACTTGCCGCCCGAATTTATAGGTTCCGCCGGACTCGCGGCCAATCAGACTGCGGGATTTTTCATCAAAGACAAAGTATTCATCCCCCAATCGCCGAACCGGAACAATGCCGTCCGCGCCGGTCTCATCAAGGGTAACAAACAAGCCGAATGAGGTCACGCCGTTAATGCGCGCCGGGAATTTGGCGCCGACGCGGTCTGACAGATAGGCAGCAATATAGCGGTCTTTACTGTCACGCTCTGCGGCCATGGCGCGGCGCTCCGTGTCGCTGATATGCTCGCCGATTTCTTTTAAGCGCGACATCTCTGCGCGCGTTTGTCCGTCATCGCCCAATTCATAGGCCGAAATCAGGGCGCGGTGAACGATAAGGTCAGAATAGCGCCGAATAGGCGAGGTGAAATGGGAGTATTGCGTCAGGTTCAGCCCGAAATGCCCCCCGTTTTTCGGCGAATAAATCGCTTGGCTCTGCGTGCGAAGGACCGCCATGCCGACAACCTCTTGGAGCTCTTTTTCGCGGGCTTTATCTAAAAGCCGGTTAAACCGCTCCGTCGTGGCACGCTCACCCGCGGCAAATTTAAGGTCTAAGGCCGGCAGAAAGTCAGACAGGCCTAATACTTTTTCTTGCGACGGGGCATCATGGACGCGGTACATATGATCCATGCCCTTGTCATCAAGCGCTTGGGCCGCCGCCACATTGGCTTGAATCATAAATTCTTCGACCAGTTTGTGAGCGTCAAAACGCTGTTTAACCTCAATCGATTTGACATTGCCGTCATCGCCAACCCGCACGCGGCGCTCCGGCATATCGATCTCTAATGGCGCACGACGCGCGCGGGCCTTTTCAAGAATTTTATAAAAGGCGTACAGGTCCGCGAGCGTACCGATACACTCTTGCGGGATATCGCCGGGGCGGCCTTCAAAGGCGGCCTGTGCCTGTTCATAGGTCAGGCGGGCGGCGGATCGCATAATCCCGCGAAAAAACTTATGACCTGTCTTGCGTCCGCCGGCGTCAAATTTCATCCGCACAGCCATACAGGCGCGGTCCACATCAGGGCGCAGCGAGCATAAGTCTGACGACAAAGCATGGGGCAGCATGGGCTCGACCCGGTCCGGTAAATAGACCGAATTGCCTTTGTCAAAAGCTGCCTTATCGAGCGGCGAGCCCGGCGTGACAAACGCCGCAACATCTGCAATAGCGACCCATACGGTCCAGCCGTTATCTGTCTTCTCGGCCAAGATGGCATCATCAAAATCTTTGGCATCATCCGGGTCAATGGTCAGCAGCGGCAGGTGGCGCAAGTCTTGGCGCGCCCCGCCAATCTGAGGCATTGTGGCCGCTTCGGCTTGGTCAATGACGTCTTGGTCAAAGCCCACGGGGATATTGTGTTCATAAAGCGAAATCAGCGACGCAGCTTTGGGATCATCGACATTTCCGACAATTTCTATAATTCGTGCTTCTTTAAATCCGGCGCGGCGTTTTTGTCCGGATTGTTCAAATAAAACAAGGTCTTGGTCTTGTATGCTCACCCCGCGCTGCGGGATAAAATTATCGCGGCTTTTCTTGGAGACAGGCTGAATTTGAAAGCCGCGACCGCCGGCAATCACGACGCCAAGCTGCCGGCGCTCAGTGCGTCCCAGCACGGTGATGACCTGCGCGGTCCCGTTTTTTTGATTGAGCTTACACAGCGCTTTTCCGCCCACGCCGAGCGCAGCTTTGCCGCCGGATTTTGACCCGTGCGCAGATTTTTCAATAACGATAAACTCAGGCGGCTTGCCCGGCTCGTCCCATTTTGCCGGCACGCCAATCATATCGCCTTCGTCGTCAATGCGCTCAATATACAAAATGTTAACGCCCGGCAGGGCGCCGGCGAGGCGATATGTGCGGCGGTCAGATTTTACAATCTTATTGTCCTCAACAAGCTCTTTGAGAGCCATACGCAAATCGCGTCTTTGGTCCCCCCGAAGCCCTAAGACTTTGGCGATTTCGCGTTTGGATAATTTGTCCGGCTGTGCGCCGACAGCTTTTAGAATCGCGCTTTTATCAATGCTCATGCCAAACCATACGCGCAGGGCGGCAAAAAGGGCAGGAAAAACTTGTCGGGGTGGTGTGCCCGCCTTAAACAAACCCTATGACAATCCAGCTAAAAATCGCCTCAGCGCAGCTTAACCCCGTCGTCGGCGATCTGTCCGGCAATATGGACATGGCGCGCAAAGCCTATGCCCGCGCGAAATCTGAAGGCGCAGACATATTGGTTCTGCCAGAGCTTTTCATTATCGGCTATCCGCCGGAAGACTTGGTGTTAAAGCCGGCTGCCGTCGAGGACTGCCGAAAACATGCGATGGCCTTTGCATCGGAGACCAAGGGCGGGCCTGCTGTCGTGTTTTCCCTGCCATGGCTTGAGGATGACAGGCTGTATTCCGGCGTTTTATTTATGCAGGGCGGCGAGATTACGGATGTGCGGTTTAAGCATCACTTGCCCAATTACGGCGTGTTTGACGAAGCGCGCGTCTTTAAGCGCGGGCCGCTGCCCAAACCGATTGAGTTTAAAGGCGTGAAAATCGGTCTGCCGATATGCGAGGATTTATGGCAGGAAGGGGTCGCCCGCCATTTGGCCCGCGAAGGCGCGCAGCTTTTAATCTCACCCAACGGCTCGCCGTGGCGCAGAACCGCGCTTGTTGAGCGCCGCGAAAGCGTGGGCACGCGGGTTCACGCGGCCGGCCTGCCTTTGGTTTACGTCAACCAAGTCGGCGGACAGGATGAGCTCGTCTTTGACGGCAGTTCTTTTTGCCTGCAAGCCGGCGGCGAGGTGGCGCAAAGCCTTCGCTCATTTATCGAAGATTTTGATGTCAGCACGTGGGAGATATCCTCTAAAAGCTGCGTCTGCGTTGATGCGGCTATGCATCCGCAACTCTCCGGCTTCGAGGCTGATTGGCGGGCCATGTGTTTGGGGCTTGGGGATTACGTCAATAAGAACCGGTTCAAGCAGGTCATTCTCGGCCTGTCAGGCGGCGTGGACAGCGCCGCCGTGGCGGCCATTGCTGTCGATGCGCTCGGCCCGGACCGGGTTTGGTGCGTGATGATGCCTTATGATTATACCTCCCCGGAGAGCCTGAAAGACGCCAAAGACTGCGCCGACGCATTGAAATGTCATTACGATATCATCCCGATTTCGCCCGCCGTTGAAGGGTTTGAATCTATGCTCGAGGCGAAATTCGCAGGGCTGGAAAAGTCCACAGCAGAGGAGAACCTGCAATCGCGCACGCGCGCTGTCACCTTAATGGCGCTGTCTAACAAGTTCGGGCCGATGCTGGTTACGACGGGGAATAAATCGGAAATGGCGGTGGGTTACGCCACGCTCTACGGGGATATGTGCGGCGGGTATAATCCGCTCAAAGACGTATATAAAACCGAAGTGTTCAAACTGATGAATTGGCGCAATGAAAATACGCCGGCCGACCTTCTGGGCGGAGATAAACCTTGTCCGCAAAACATCATCGACAAACCGCCCAGTGCAGAGCTGCGCCCGGACCAAAAAGATAGTGACAGCCTGCCGGAGTATGACATTTTGGATGACATCCTCTTGGGCTTGGTCGAGCAGGAAATTCAGGTTGAAGATTTGATCGCGCGCGGTCATAACCCGGCCACAGTAAAGCGCATTCAGCATCTGCTTTACCTTAATGAATATAAGCGCCGCCAAGCGCCCCCCGGCGTGAAAATCGGCAATAAAAACTTCGGACGCGATCGCCGCTATCCGATTACTAACAGATATCGGGATGATGTCCCGGGAACAGAATAAATTATGACCAAACCTATCGTCCGTTTTGCGCCGTCACCGACCGGCAAGCTCCATGTCGGCAATGTGCGCACGGCTCTGATGAACTGGCTGTTTGCCCGCGAAGCCGGCGGCACCATGATTTTGCGCGTTGACGATACGGATTTGGAGCGCAGCACCAAAGCTTATGAGCAAGGCCTCAAAGATGATCTGGAATGGCTTGGCCTGACCTGGGATTCCACGTTTAACCAGAGCGACCGTTTTGACCGGTATGACGCCGCCGCTGAAAAACTGCGCGAGGCGGGCCTGCTTTATGCCTGCTATGAAACGTCTGAGGAGCTGGACCGTCAGCGTAAGCTGGCGCGGGCGCAGGGCAAGCCTCCCACTTATAACCGCGCGGGCCTGTCACTGACGGACGCGCAAAAAAACGATTATCGCCGCGAAGGCCGCCTCCCGCATTGGCGGTTTAAACTCTCCGGCAATCCGGTCGTCTGGGACGACATGGTACGCGGCGAGCAGAGCATTGATACATCGTCAATCTCTGACCCCGTTCTCATCCGCGCGGACGGAACTTATCTCTACACGCTTCCCAGCGTCGTTGATGATATCGACGAGGGTATTACGCACATTATTCGAGGCGAAGACCACGTTACCAATTCCGGCGCGCAGATTGAGATTTTGAAGGCGCTGGGCGGCACG
Organism: uncultured Robiginitomaculum sp.; assembly: GCA_938010385.1. Lineage (GTDB taxonomy): Bacteria > Pseudomonadota > Alphaproteobacteria > Caulobacterales > Maricaulaceae > Robiginitomaculum. Next base: position 10,244 of record CALLVD010000043.1, on the reverse strand, counting down.
CCGCCGCAATTTGCGCACACGCCGCTTTTGGTGGCCGCTGACGGCTCTGCTTTGTCGAAACGGCTTGGGTCTCTGTCGATGGATGAGCTGCGCACACAAGGCATAGAACCCATGGCGATTTGTTCGCTGCTGGGCAAAATAGGCACGTCCGACCCGGTCGAAGCGCGTCCTGATCTGGACACGCTGAAATCAGAGTTTTCATTCAGTAAAATCGGCCGGGCTCCGGCGCGGTTTTCTGAAGACGAACTGGCGCTGGTCAACGCGAAATTTCTGCACGACATGCCGTATGCGCAGGCCAAGCCGCGTCTGGAAGCCCTGGGCATTGAAAACGGGGAAGACTTTTGGGTTTTGGTGCGGGCAAACCTTGAAAAGTTTAATGACAGCGTCGGCTGGGCCACAATGTTTAACGCGCCTATGTCCGGCCAAATCGCGGATGAGGATTTTGACTTCTGCACCGCTGCCGCTGCCGGCTTGCCGGACAAAATCACAGCCGAGACGTGGAGCGAATGGACAGGAAAGCTGAAAGAGGCCACAGGCCGCAAAGGCAAAACATTATTCATGCCCCTGCGCCTCGCCCTGACCGGCCGCGCACGCGGCCCGGCGATGGATCAGGTTCTGGTTATGCTGGGCAGTGAAAAAGCGAAAGCACGCCTTAAAGGTGAGGTAGGATAGGGGAAAGTTGCGGAGCGTGTTCATACTGTAATCGCCCGGCACCTGCGCTTGACATTCTGCCGCATCCCCCCAACATCAAGGCCATGAAGTCGACTGAGATATCCGCCGCGCCGTCGCTTGCGCGCGCGTTTGAAAGCGAGCGCCGCGACTTGCAATCGCTATTGGCCGGCGAAGATAAATCCGCTTCTGTCATCGTCCGCGAAACCCGCAAAGCGCTCGACCGAACCGGCAGCGTATTTTCGCAGCAGACTGATGATGTTCAGATTCACAAGGCCGGGCTGTGGCTTTTAGAAATGGTAAAAGCCGGCGCAGGCGTGCTGGACACCGGCGCGCGGGCCGAGATTGTTTGGCGCGAAGTGCCGACGCAGCCCAAGCGCGAAATTGCGGGCAGTTCTATCTTTTATATGACCGCCGCCGGGTTTGCAGTTTTAGGGTTTTTACAGGAATCGCGAACGGCGATAATGGCCGCGGCTGTGCTCGCGGCTTTGCGGTTTTTTGATCCGGCGGATTGGAAAAAACTGCTGACAAAAATTCCGTTTATGGGCGGCAAGACGCCTGCGCAAATAACCGGTCCCGACGGTTTGGCGCGTCTGGCCGATGCGCGGCTGACAGTTAATTCCGCCGGCTTTGTTGACGGGATAGCGGATGCTTTGCGCACGGCAGATCATATTTTGTTGCGTTTATCGCAGCCTGCGCCTGAACAATTCTGGCATGATAACAAACGCTTAATGGGGTTTGTTCACGGCATGTTGGAAGCGAACGCCGCCGGTGACGGCGCCTTTGCTCTTCGCTTAATTGACACAGAATTAAAAGGCGCGCTGCGCGAGGGCGGCATTGAAGCTGTTGAATATTCTAAAAAAGATAAGCGCCTGTTCGATGCGCTGCCCGGAATTGGCATAGACGCCAAGGGTCCCGTTATGGCGGCGCCGGCTTTGGTCAAAGGCGAGCAGATTTTAAGACGCGGCACAATTTGGACCGGCGATGAGCAGTAAGACAGACCTCGAATTTATCGGCTACGATCTGGGCCATGGCGAGACGGCTCTGGGCCGGGCCTATGCCAAGGCCATGCGCGAGCCGGAAATTTTAGAATTTCGCGGCGAGCGCACATTCGTCACCGCCGTCGCGCGCCAAGGCAAAGGGCTGAAATCAAAAGTCTCTATCGGCGCAGAAGCTGTCAATATTTCTGCCATGGGAAAAGACGCGCAAGTCTGGGTCAAGTTTAAAGGGCGGGATTTAACGGGCGCGACCGTCACAGAGCCAACGCAGCTTTTCACGCAAACTCTGATGGCGGATCTGGCGTCAGAGAAGAAAATTCAAGGCGTGAAACAAAGCCGCTTTATTATCGGTTGCCCGAGCGGATGGGACCCGCAGGACAGAATGGATTATGCCTCTGTATTCAAGCAAGCCGGCCTTAAAAATGTGACTGTCGCGCCGGAGTCCCGCGCGGCATTGATGACGGCGTTGGAGCAGGGCTATCTGTCTTTAGAAGCGGCGCGCTCTTCCGTTCTGATTGTCGATATCGGCAGCTCGACCACGGATTTCACCTATTGCCAAGACCTGTCTGCCGAAGATGTCGGGCATAATGTTCTGGGGTCCGGCCTGCTGGACGGGCTGATATTTGAGCGCAATCTGGCGCGCCAAAAAGACCGCAAGAAAATCGAAAAGCTGATTAAACGCTACCCCCATTACCGACCTATAATGGAATATTGGTGCCGGCTGGCCAAAGAGCAGTATTTTAACGGCGATGATTTGCCGGTCGACATGCTTCGCCGCTTGCCGGTGGACGGAGGTGTGCTGTTTGAAATCCGAATTGATAAAACCGATGCCGATGCCATTTTATCGGCTAAAATCCCGGCGCTGAATGGCTATACATGGCCGGATGCGTTTAACTATGCTCTGCGCGAAACGGTCGATACGCTTGGCGGGCGTGACCCCGAAACTGTGCTCCTGACCGGCGGGGCCTCGCGTTTGCCGCTGATTGGGCCGGCCTGCGAGAAGGCCTTTCCGGGCGCGAATGTGGTGCGCGGGGCGGAGCCGGAGTTTGCGATTGCGCGCGGCTTGGCATGGCTGGGCCGATTTGAATATTTGCACGCGAATTTTAAGCAGGAAGTGAAAGCGCTGCTGGCCGATGGCGGCGCGGTGCGGGCCAAAGCGAATGCGGCCACGCAGGCCCTTGGCGATGTACTGGCGCCCGTCTTGGTTGATGCCCTGATAGAGAACTGCGTCCTGCCGGCGTTTCGGGATTGGCGCAGCGGCGAGATTGAAAGCCTTACGCAGATTGAAGATGAACTTGAAGGCCGGGTCAAGCAATGGCTAGTCAGTGACGATGCCCGTGATGAGCTGCGCCCCGTTATTGAGGATTGGTTTGCGGGCTTGCAGCGTAATATCGAAAAAGACACAGACCCACTGTGCCGCGATCATGGCCTGCCGGCGATGGTTTTATCTTTGGATGACAGCGCCCATGTGAGCCGTCACCTTGAGGGGCTGTCTGTGGCTATGCCGAAACTGGCCAATATGGAGCAAGACACAGCGATTGCCGGAACCACTGTTTCTGCCATTGTCATCGGCGTTATCCTGGCCAAAGCCAATCTATTGTTGCCGTTACTGACCAATCCTATCGGTTTGGCCGTGGGCGGCGCGGCGGGCGTAGGCGGCATTGTGTTCGGGCGAAAGGCGCTGGAAGGCAAGATGAAAGCCGCTAATCTGCCGCTTATTCTGCGCAAGACTTTGACGGACGGACGCCTTCGCAAAGCCTCAAAAAATCAGCGCGGCGAGATTATCCTGACCGTGCAAAAAGCGTGGAAAGAGGCAGCCGCCGACCGTTTTTCCGGTGAATTGGTCGATATGCTATCCTCGGCTTTAATAGATCGCACGGATGAACGCGCCGTATTATTCTTGATTTAATCGGCCCGTCTCGTCATACCGCTCCTATGTCAGATCGCTTCTTTTATCCGTTTATCGTTTTGCTTGTCGGCGCGATTATTGCCGGCGCTTTATATGCAGGCGGGCCGCTGAAATCGCCCGAAGTGACGCCGGAACAGATTGCGGCAAAGGGCTTCACGGCGTCCGGCGAAGATTTACGGCGCCTGGTCAATGCGCCCGGCACTACGGTCAATTATGCCCTCGACAGCAGCGGTAAAGCAAGCCACGCCATCTTGTCTGCGCATTTGTCCAAAGCCGCTGCGCCGCCCTCAGCGGGCGTGTTTGCTGCGCTCGGGCCGAATTATGAAGCGGCCTTTGGCGCGAAGACTCTGGACGTGACTGTGCGCGCGAAAGCCGGCGGTGACAATCCGAGCGACCGGTTCCTGCTGCAATATTTCACCGCATCTGTCGGCGACAGTGATGAGCAAATCTTTCCCCTGTCAGGGCAGTATGAAGACTACACAATTCGCTATACGACCAAAGCGCCCAAAGGCGATCCCGGCAGTGACTATGTCGGCATCTGGCCGGATATTGACGGGCAGAAGCGTACAATGGACGTGGAGCGCATTACCGTTCGCGTCGTTAAATAAGCGCGTTTATTTATCGAGCAGGCCGCGCATTATCTCGCGGGCTTCATCCCCGATGCTTGGGTGATCAATCGCATAGGCAGCGACAGCTTCGAAATATCCGGCCTTCGACCCGCAATCATAATCTTGCCCCGCATATTCAAAGGCGTGGAAGCTTTGCGAGCCCATCATGCGGGCCATGGCGTCGGTGAGCTGAATTTCTCCGCCCGCGCCCGCTTCTTGGTCACGCAGAAGGGCCATAATTTCCGGCTGCAATATATACCGGCCGGTGATTTTCAGGTTTGACGGTGCGTCTTCGGCAGCCGGCTTTTCGACCATGCCTGTCATTTTCGTCAGCCGTCCGTCTTTGGCCGCGCTTTCATCCGGCGCAATAACGCCATAGCTTGAAATCTTGTCCTCAGGAACGGCGTCAACAGCGATAATATTGCCGCCGACGCGGTCATAGGCTTCCATCATTTGCGCCAGACAGCTTTGCTCAGACTTGATCAAAACATCCGGCAGCAAGATGGCAAAGGGCTCATCCCCGATTATGTCGCGCGCGCACCAAATGGCATGACCCAGACCCAGCGGTGATTGCTGGCGCACAAAGCTGACGCTGCCGGCCTTGGGCACAGTCTGCATTAATTCATCCAAAATGGCTGTTTTGCGTTTCGCATCAAGCGTGACTTCCAGTTCGAAAGCACGGTCAAAATAATCTTCAATCGCGCCTTTATTACGGCCTGTGACAAAGACAATATGCGTAATCCCGGCGGCCAAAGCCTCGTCCACCACATATTGAAGCGCCGGGCGGTCAACCACGGTCAGCATTTCTTTCGGGACAGATTTCGTGGCGGGCAGGACGCGCGTGCCAAAACCGGCAACGGGCAGAACGGCTTTACGGACGGGTTTTACGCTCATGGATTTCTCTATTCTACAGTTACGGATTTTGCGAGATTACGGGGTTGGTCAACATCTGTGCCCAGCGCAACGGCTGTGTGATAGGCGAGAAGCTGTATGGGGACAGACAGAACAATCGGCGCGACCGTTTCCGGCGCATCAGGCGCGATTAATACAGCGTGGGCCATATGACCGGCGAGCTTCGCGCCCTTGCTGTCTGTAATCAGCGTTACATGCGCCCCGCGTGACAGAACTTCCTGCATATTGGACACTGTTTTTTCAAACAGATCGTCATAGGGTGCGATAACGATGACGGGCGTGCCGTCCTCAATAAGCGCAATAGGGCCGTGTTTCAGCTCTCCGGCTGCGTATCCTTCAGCATGAATATAACTGATTTCCTTAAGCTTTAACGCGCCTTCCAGAGCGAGCGGGAAATGCGGGCCGCGCCCCAAGAAAAACGCGCTGTGATTGCCGGCCAAATCTTTGGCGATGGCTTTAATCTGCGCGTCTTGGAGCAGAGCTTTGCCGACCAGTCCCGGTACGGATGCGGCGGCGCGCATCAACTGCGTGACATCATCCACAGCGCCGCGCTGCTTGGCGGCGAGAACGGATAAGGCGTAGAGCGCCATAAGCTGCGAGGTAAACGCCTTGGTTGATGCCACGCCGATTTCCGGGCCTGCATCAATCGGAATAGCAATATCGGCTTCGCGGGCCATGGTCGATGTCATCACATTGACCAGAGCAATGGTCGCAAGGCCTTTATCTTTGCAATAGCGCAAGGCGGCCAGCGTGTCGGCCGTCTCGCCGGATTGCGAAATGACCATAGCTAAGCCGCGCTTTGACAGGGCGGGGCGGCGATAACGAAATTCTGAGGCAATATCGATTTCGCAAGGAAGCTCAGCAATCTGCTCGAACCAATATTTGCCGACATGGCCGGCATAGCTTGCCGTTCCGCAGGCAATCAGGGTCAGGCGGTCATATTGCGTAAAGTCCAGACCTTCAACGGCCTTAACCCCGTCTCCGTCCGCATAATTTGACAACGTTTGCGCTGTGGTGCGGACTTGTTCATGGACTTCTTTGAGCATGTAATGGGCGTAAGGACCTTTGTCCGTGGCCATGGCCGCGCCGTCAATGTGCGTTTTTTCCCGGGTGACGGGCGCGCCGGACTCGTCAAAGATCTGCGCGCCGCTCGCTGTCACAATAGCGCGGTCGCCTTCTTCCAAATAAATCATATCAGATGACAAAGCCGCCAAAGCGATGGCGTCAGAGCCGATATAATTCTCACCTTTGCCAAGGCCAATCGCCAAAGGACTGCCGAGGCGGGCAGCGAAAAGCGTATCCGGCTCACCCTCGACGATTAAGCCAAGCGCAAATGCGCCGCGCAGCTTTGACAGCGTATGCGCGAAAGCCTCTTTGGGCGTCATGCCCTGCGTTAAGGCCGCGTCCATGATATGCGCGACAACTTCGGTGTCTGTCTCGCTCTCAAAATTACGGCTGCCGTTAAACTCAGCCCGCAGCTCTTCATAGTTTTCAATAATTCCGTTATGCACAACGCCGACGCGGCCGGAGAAATGCGGATGCGCGTTGGCGACTGTCGGCTTGCCGTGGGTCGCCCAGCGCGTATGGGCAATGCCGATCAGGCCGTCAATCGGCGCATCAGACAGGGCAGCCTCTAACGCGACAATTTTACCCTTAGCGCGGCTGCGCTTTAAATCACCGACGGCATCAATCACTGCAATGCCGGCGCTGTCATACCCGCGATATTCCAGACGCTTAAGCCCGTCTACGAGGCGCGGCGCAACAGGGGCGTTGCCGACAATACCGATAATTCCGCACATATAGTCTATCCTGATACAAGAGCCGAAAGGCCGCATTTCGCGTGAAAAGAGAATCCATCACTTTGCCGTGTGATATGGTTTTGGCAAATCGGTGTAAATATCACGTAAATCACACTGTGTGACGTTTAACGCCGATTTCACAATTAAGGGGTAGCAATCCGTCAGGCACGCAGAACGGCAAAATCAGGGTATTATTATGGCAATGGCCAAATTCGGAACGGATGGCATAAGGGGCAAAGCAGGCGAGGGGGCGCTGACGCCGCAAACGCTTACGGCCATTGCGCGCTCTGCCGGACACTATATGCGCGAAAACGCGGGCGCTAAGCATTGCGTCATCGGGCGCGATACCCGCGAAAGCGGCGCGGCGATACAAGACGCCTTAACCGCGGGCTTTATCGCTGCCGGTCTGGACGTCACACATGTCGGCGTTTTGCCGACGCCTGCCTTGGCCGGCAGTGTTGACAGGCTTGGCGCCGATCTGGGCGTCATGATCACCGCCTCTCATAATCCTTGGCAAGATAACGGCATCAAGTTTTTTAAAGCCGGCGGAACGAAGTTAAGCCCGAAAGCTGAACGCGCGATAGAAGCCGGCCTTGACGGCATAGGGAACGCCGGGCAGGCGGGAGCGGTCTCGGTCAGGCACGATGCAGCGCAGGCCTATATTGATGATTTGGTCGCCGGGTTTAAGTCCTCTGACGTCTCCGCGTTGAAAATTGTACTGGACTGCGCCAATGGCGCGGCGTTTGAAACGGCGCCGGCGGCGCTGCGCGCCTTGGGGGCAATGCATTTGACGGTCATCGGCGATAAACCGGACGGCCGTAATATCAATAAAGATTGCGGCTCCACCCATACGCAGCTTTTGTCTGATCGGGTTTTGAGCGCCGGGGCTGATATCGGCGTTGCGCTGGACGGCGATGCAGACAGGCTCATTATGGTGGATGAGACAGGCCGCGAAATTGACGGCGATCAGCTCTTAGGGTTTATGGCGCGCGCGGCCGAGGAGTCCGGCACGCTTAAGGGCGGGGGTATTGTTGCGACGGTCATGTCTAATCTGGGGCTTGAGCGCTTCTTGACAGAGCGCGGCCTGACGCTGTCGCGTACGGCCGTGGGAGACAAACATGTGGCTGCCCGCATGCGCGAAGACGGCTTTAATATCGGGGGAGAGCAATCGGGGCATTTGCTGCTGACTGATTACGGCGCGACAGGCGACGGGACATTGGCTGCGATTGCAGTTCTGTCAGCCCTTGCCGATATGAGCGCTCCTGCAAGCCGGGCCTTGTCGGTCTTTACCCCTGTTGCGCAAAAGCTTGTAAACGTGCGCTATAAAGGCGAAAGCCCGATGCAGCGCCCGGATTTTCAGGCCGCTATTGCCGCCGCGAATAAAGAAATGGGCGAGGCCGGGCGCATATTAGTGCGGGCATCAGGGACAGAACCGCTTATCCGTATAATGGCGGAAAGTGATGATGATTCCCTTGTGGACTCACTGACAACGCGATTAGCTGAAATTATAAAACCGTAAGTTGAAGGTTAACGAGGTGTTAACGAAACCATTGATTTAATTGGACTTTTCCTATTAAAACCCGTTAACCATACTTGCCTGTGGATACTTTTGGTGCCAGCGTAACCCAATGATTCGGGCCTTTGTAATTGAAACGAGGGCAGGCTTGGGAGAAAGAAAAATGGCTAAAAAAGGTTTTTTAGATCGGCTAATCGGACGGGATGACGAAGATGCGATGCCGCAATCCATAACAATTGAGCGCCGCGCGCCGGCCCTGTCAAAAGACAAAGGCACAGGCGTATCCATTTCCGGCGCGTCAAGTGCCTCCATCACCCGCCCGGGCCCCAAGCTGGAAGATACAGAAGAGCTGGCCGGCGTCATGAAAAACATGCCTGATATTGCCTCTGCCAAGCTTAATGAGCTGAACCGCGCCCGTGCAGATCTGGCGCAAATGGAACAAGAGCTTTCAAAATCACAACGCATGTTTTCGCTCGCTACGGACCGCATTGATGAAATCGGTAAATTTCTGTCGACTTCCGAAGTCAATCTTTCCACTTTGGAGCGTTTGGAACCTGAAAACGCACAGCTGACAGCCCGGATTTCTGAGCTGCGCGGTGAGCTGACCCGCGAAAAAGCCCTGTCGTCGGAAACAGAGGCGCGCGTCACTGCCATTGAAGCCAAATATCTTGAGGCGCAAAAGGCAAATGAGCAATACCGTCAGGACGCGCTGACCTTAAATGAGAATATTCGCAGCCTAAAGCAGTCTATCGATGTTAAATCCCGCGAAATTCGCGATTTGATGGTTCAAAATGATGACCTCAAGGACAAGCTGGATACGGAGCGTGATAACGCCAACATCATGGCTGAAAAGCACAGCCGTATCGTCGCTGATATGTCGACAACATCACGTAAGAATCTGGAGCTTGAAAAGCGTGTTGAAGAATTGTCCGCCTCCGGAAAGCGCAATGCCGGGGAGCGTGAAGATGCGCTGCTTGAGCTGAAATCTCTGCGCTTGGAATATGCAGCTCTGCGCGACGCCGGGATTGAGAAAACGTCCCGCCTCGAAGCGCTGGAGCATGAATTGAAAGTTAAAGAGCGCAGCTTTGATGAAAATATCAAATACCGCGACAATGAAATCTTTGGCCTGCAATCCGGCGTCGAAGATATGAAAGTCCAGCTCCGTATTAAAGAAGAGGTGTCTCGCCGAACGGATCGGGAGCTGATTGACCTTAAATCTATGGTCGGCGAGGAAACAAAGCGCCGCCGCCGCCTTGAAAAAGACTTGGACGATCAAGCTCGTGAGCTTGGCCAAAACCGCGACGCGCTGGTTCAGGCGCGCCAGAACTTTGATGATTTGAACCGCCGCCTCATCGATGCCCAAGCTGAGCTTCGCTCTGTTAAGGCCATTAATGCGCAGCAGGCAGCCAAGCTCGAGCAATATTCTGCTGTGGGCGGCGTCGTTGTCGATTTTGAGCAGGGCGCGAAAGCGCAGCGCGAAAAGAAAACAGGGTAGGGCGGCTGCCCCACCGGGAATCAAAAAAAGGCTCCGCTTGCGGGGCTTTTTTTAATGGGTTGAGTCATCAACAGGCCTGCATACGCTCGCTGCGTTTTTTCCTCGTGCAGCTACAGGCAGGCATTGCGCCCGCGATGAGGCGCTCGGCTACACATATTTTCAGGGAGCGGCTGAGCGCCGGCTTAGCAGGCGTTGCTGGGCAGGCGCAGGTTTTCGCCGGGCTCAATGCGGTAAGGCGCGTAAACGCCGGAGCTGCGACTAAGGGCATCTAAAGACACGCAATAGCGTTTGGCCAGTGAATACATGGTGTCTCCGCGGCGCACGCGATGGGTGGCTGT
>CALLVD010000042.1 GCA_938010385.1 uncultured Robiginitomaculum sp. | reverse complement strand
GCTCTGCGAAAATCATTAAACCGATAGGACTATCCCATGAAAACGCAATTTCTGAAAGTCGCAGATATTGATAAAAAATGGATCCTGATTGACGCCGACGGCGTTGTTCCGGGCCGTTTGGCATCTTTCATCGCTATGCGCCTTCGCGGCAAGCATTTGCCGACCTATACACCGCACAATGATTGCGGTGATTTCGTTATCGTTATCAACGCCGAGAAAGTCGCTTTCACCGGCGCCAAGCGTAATAACAAGACATATTACTGGCATACCGGTCACCCGGGCGGCCTGAAAGAACGCACAGCGGACAAAATCCTCGACGGACGTTTCCCTGAGCGCGTGATGAAAAAAGCCGTTCAGCGCATGCTCCCGAAAGAGAGCCCGCTGGCGCGCAAGCAATTGTCTAACCTCAAAGTCTATGCGGGTCCTGATCATCCGCACGCAGCCCAGCAGCCGGAAGTCATCGACTTTAAAGCGCTGAGCCCAAAAAACAGTAAGGGAGCCTAAGCATGGCCGGTCTTGAAGATCTTAAATCCGTAATGGACGGCGCACCTGCCGCCCCTGCGGCCGCCGGCGGCGAAACCGCTGCTCCTGAGCAAGCTGTCATGGCAGAGCCTAAAATCGATGATTTGGGCCGCTCTTATGCCACCGGTAAACGGAAAAACTCCATTGCCCGCGTTTGGATTAAGCCGGGCAGCGGCAAAATTACAATCAATGGCCGTGACCAGGAAGTTTACTTCGCCCGTCCCGTTCTGCGCCTGATTTTGCGCCAGGCTTTTGAAGCCGCTGATCGCGTTGACGGCTATGACGTTGTCGCCACCGTCAAAGGCGGCGGCCTGTCCGGTCAAGCCGGCGCGGTTCGCCACGGCATTTCCAAAGCCCTGACATTCTACGAGCCGGCCCTGCGCCCGCCACTGAAAGCCGCCGGCATGCTGACACGCGACAGCCGCGTTGTTGAGCGTAAGAAATACGGTAAGAAAAAAGCGCGTAAGAGCTTCCAGTTCTCCAAGCGTTAATCGCACCGATTTTCGGATATATCACTTTCAAACAGGCGCCCGCTTCGGGCGCCTGTTTTAGTTTTGGGATTGCGCGTTTATACGTCCCCGAGCACATCCCAACACGCACCCATTGTATGGTAGTCTGTTTTTCCGGCCGGAGATTTCCTGTCGTCTATTTTCGAGCCGTCGCGGCTTCGCACCCGAAACCAGGCGCCGTGTTCCCGGTCAACCAAATTGTCCCATGACCATTGCCACAGGCGATTATAATCGCGCCTGTATTGCTCATTTCCGGTTGCGCGGTAGAGCCGCCACGCCGCTGCGAAGCTTTCGGCTTGAACCCAGAAATGTTTCTCGGCTGCGCAATAGCCGCCATCCGGAGCGACGCCGTAAACAAGGCCGCCATATTTCTTATCAAAGCCGGTCTTCATTGCGCCGTCGTAAAGCGCTTTTGCTCTCGGGAGCCATTTCTCATCAGGACGGCAAGCGTTCAGTATTAAGAGCAGCTTGCTCCATTCCGTTTGATGTCCCGGCTGAAATCCCCATGGCCTGTAGCGATCATTGGGCGCGTCGATATTATAAAGCATGTCGGCGTTCCAATTTTGGTCATAATGCTCCCATATCAGGCCGCCGGTTTGGGCCGCCAATTCAATAGCAAAGCGATTGGCCAGTATTTCCGCGCGATCTAAATATTTGATGTTTTGCGTCGCAGTCCACGCGGCAAGCAAGGCTTCGCACATATGCATATTGGCGTTTTGTCCCCGGTAAGGCGAGAGCGTTTGCAGGCTTGCATCCCGCTCATCATTATAAGCGCGCGCGCCCGCATCCCAAAACCGGGTTTCTAAAAAATCAAAAACGTCGGTGACAGTTTTTTCGGCCTCTGTCAGTCCGGCGCGCAGGCAAGCGCTTGCGGCGAGAAGAACGAAAGCGTGCCCATAGGCCATGACGCGGCCGTCAGTGACGGCGCCGCCATTGAGCGCCCACGCATAGCCTCCGTTAGATTGCCGATGCGCCAAATTTAAAAAGTCCAGCCCATGTTTCGCCCACGCCAAATGCTTGGGATCTTTGTAAAGGCGGTAAGCCGTGGCATAGTTGAAAACATAGCGCGCCGAGCCGACGAGTTGGCGCAGCTTAGGGTCAAAGCAATCCCCGTTATCGTAAAAACAGGTATAGAATCCGCCTTCCGCTGCAAAGACGCGCGGGTCGTAAAAGGCGAGAATGTCTTGAATATGCCCGCGCAAAAATGCCGGGCTTTCAAAATCCGGATATCGGTTTGTCATGCCGGCCTAGCCCGCCACCGCAAGGACCAAGCCTTTAATCGCCAAAAAGGACATAAACAGCGCAAACAATAAAATCACACATAATATGATATTGGCGGGACGCTTATTTTTATGCGCTCCCATAAGATCCGCTCTGTTGGTCAAGTAAAAGATGCAGCCCACCGTCAACGGCAGAATAATCGCGCCGAAAGCTTGGGACATCACCATAATAGCGACAGGACGCGCATTAAACAGCGGCACGACCAAACCCAGCAAAGATATAAAAAACACCATAATCCGATATTTCGGCCGCGTCATTTCGCGCGGCGTTTCCGCATAATCACAAATGAGCCATGGCAACATCAGGACATTGGGAAATTGCGAAGATACGCCGGCCGCGATAATCCCGACAGCAAACACGGCCGTCGCAAGCGAGCCGGCCAAAGGCTCCAGTAAGGTAATCATTTGCGACGCTTTTTTCAGGCCTAAGCCCTCGGCATGCAGCGTTCCGGC
>CALLVD010000041.1 GCA_938010385.1 uncultured Robiginitomaculum sp. | reverse complement strand
ACGCTCGGGAAAATACGATTGCGGGCATGCTCGCTGCACTGGATTTCGGGGTCAAACATTTGGAATTTGATATCCGCGTCGCCAAGTGCGGCACGCCGATGATATGGCATGACGAACACGCCAAAGACGGGCGCGGAAAGACCCGCAAGCTCTGCGATATTATCGCGAGCGATTATGCCGCCACCGGCGGAGACTTTGCCCGCTTTGCCACGTTCGACGCCCTGCTCGCGGCTGCCGCTGCGCACCCTGTCAAAGATGCCAAACTGCTGATTGATATTAAAGACGCGGGTTTTGAAGTTGAGATTACGTCCTTGGTTCGCCTGCACCGATTGCAGGACCGGGTGGTCTATGTCAGCTGGGTTCCCGAGGCGCTTTACGCCTGTCACGCACTGGAGCCGGATGCGCCGCTCTGCCTGTCCCATTGGTGCCAAAAGCCGGGGCCGCTCGTGCGCAAAGTGCACAAAGTCTACACCGCAAAAAACGGCGCCGTCCCAAACTCCGGCCGCCAATATATTCACGGCGAGCGCAGCGGATGGTTTGTTGACGGGCAGATTACCGGCACGCTGCGCGATATGCTGATTAAAACCGACGGCTCTGTCTGCGTCCCCGTCGGCATGGTCACAAAAGACCTCGTCGCCGGCTATCACGCCGACGGTATTGAGGTCAGCGTCTTTTCCTATGTCGATTTAAAGAAAGCACAAGCCCACAAGGAGGCTATGAACATAGACCTGTACTTCGTTGATAAAAAACGGGTTTTTGATGCGCTTTGAGACTGCGGCATGAGAAAAACTGAATTTGCTCGTCATCTACGCAGAAATCAAAGCCGCGCCGAAGGTCTGTTTTGGCAGAAAATACGCGGTCGTCGATTTTGTAACCTAAAGTTCAAGCGCCAAGTTCCAATTGATAAATACATTGCCGATTTTGTTTGCGATTCTGAAAAGCTCATTGTGGAATTAGATGGGTATCAGCACGACGATAATGAGCTTTATGATGATGAAAGAACTGCTGTTTTGCAGTCCCATGGCTTTCGAGTTTTCCGTGTCCGTAATGAAGATATCTACGCGGATATAAATGAAGTCTTGGATAGTTTAAAATTACTTATCGGACAGTAAGACTGTCCCCTCATCCGGCTGTCGCCACCTTCTCCCCAAGGAGAAGGCGAAAGACCGTCAGTCAGGCGCATAATATCATCTAGGGAAAAGTCTCACATTTATCGCCTTCTCCCTTGGGAGAAGGCGGTGCGCGCGGAAAAATCCCGTTTAGCTAAGTTTGATTGCAATGGTCGAATAATCGCCTTCTCCTTGGGGAGAAGGTGCGCGAAGCGCGGATGAGGGGAAATCTGCGATTCTTGGTTTAGACACGCCCGCCCCCTAAACTCCGCTATACGTCATCATCCCATGTTTTGTACGCATGCAAAATACCCCACGGAACTAACGGGACCAGTAAGAAGAACAGGAAATACTCTTGTGAAATAAAGGCCAAAAAAGCGACTGCGAGCATAAGCAAGTAAAACGGAATAAACCTTCCCGTGGCTCTAAATTGTTTCAGGATTGTCTGCTTTAGTTCTTCCACCCCTAAAACTCTAAATCATCATCCGTATCGTTCGCAGGCACTTTCGCTTCGCCGTCAGTTCCGGGGATGGCGTAGCCTCCGGACATCCAGCGGTGCAGATCGACATCGGCGCAGCGTTTGGAGCAGAACGGCGCGAACGCTTCATGCGGCGGGTTTTTGCAGACGGGGCATTTGTCTTTTTGTGCAGTCATTACCGGTCTGCCTTCACATCCAAAGTTTCGCCGAGCGCAAGCGTGAATCGCGCGCCGATTTTATCGGTGAGTTCAGAGTGCCATAAATCCTTATTGCGCTCCAGCCAGTCATAAGCCTTGCGCGGCGCGGTCAGTTCCAATTTCGCCCCGCCGGAAGCCGCGCCTTCGGCCGCCAATCGGGCAACCCCTCGCAGGGCCAAGGTTTCCGCAGTGGCCTGCCCGTAGCGGTCGGTCATCATTTCAGGGAGTGAGCGGAGCGGCCTCGCCCGGCTGATTTCCACCGTACCGAACCGCGACATGGGCGCGAGCTTTATGGCGTTGGGATCATTTTCAAAATTATCCGCGAGGGTCTGCCAGACATCATCGCGGTCTTTTTTGGACCGCATGTTGGGAAAATCAATCAGGATAAGCCCGCCTATCCCCCGCAGGCGCACTTGCCGCGCGGCTTCTTTGGCTGCAGCGAGCGAGACTTTTTTCTTATTCCCGCCCATGCCGGTATCGACATCAATCGCGCAAACCGCTTTGGTCGGCTCAATAGAGATAGAACCGCCGCCTTTCAGTGCCACGTCCCGCTCTATGGCCGCGTCAAAATCCGGAATGTCGCCGGTGGTGACTTCGGCACCCGGAAAGCGCGCCAGCAGGCGGGATTTTAAATTGCCGCCTTTTTCGCGGCGCGGCTCATCGGCGTTACTCATTTCGATAAAGGCCATAATCGGGCCTTTATCGCCTTCGGCTTCGCGGGTGACGGAGACGCGCAGCATTTGGCCTTCACGAAACTTCGGTGCGCCGGGGGCGAGCGAGAAGTTTAAAAAACCCTGCGGCCCTGCGCCCAGTTCTAAAAACGCCGCTGACAAGGAGGTATCCACAGCACGCACGCGGCCGGAATAGACATCGCCGGGAAAAGCGCGGCGCGCCTCAGAAGCGCGCGCGAGGTGAAGCTCGACCAATTTTTTGCCGTCATAAACGGCGGCGCGGGTTTCGCCGATATGCTCTGACATTAAGATTTTCATGCACGATACCCCAAGCCTGTCAGAAGGTTTTTCGTCTCATAAAGCGGCAGGCCCACCACGTTAGAGAACGATCCGATAATGGAAATGATGTAGCTTTCCGCATAACCCTGAATGGCGTAACCGCCCGCCTTGCCGCGCCATTCATCAGTCGCGATATAGTCGGCAATCTCTGCGCCTGTCAGGCGTTTCATCTTTACGCGGGTTTCAACAACGCGGCTGACCTGTTTGCCGTCAGGGCCGATAAGGCTGACGCCCGTAAACACGCGGTGGGAGCGGCCGGACATCAGGCGAAGGCAGTCCACCGCCTCAGATTCGGTTTCTGTTTTGGGGAGAATACGGCGGCCCACGCCAACGACGGTATCAGCGGCGAGGATATAGTCGCCGGGCGCATCAATCGCGGCCGCTTTTTCTGCCGCCAAGCGCAAGGCATGCAAGCGCGGCAGCTCGTCCTTTCCGGGCGTTTCATCAATATTGGCCGGCCGCACCGCGTCCGGCGAAATGCCGATTTGCGCCAGCAGCGAAAGCCGCCTCGGCGAGGCGCTGGCCAGAATTAAATTGGGGGAGGAGGTGCCCACGGCGCGCGCGGGCAGGCTTATTTAAAGCGGTAAGTGATACGGCCTTTGGACAGGTCGTAAGGCGTCATTTCTACGGTAACTTTGTCACCGGCCAAGACGCGAATGCGGTTTTTGCGCATTTTACCCGCCGTATGCGCGATAATCTCGTGATCATTGCCGACAAGCTTTACGCGAAACGTCGCGTTGGGCAAAAGTTCAACAACTTCGCCTTCAAATTCTAATAGTTCTTCCTTAGCCAAAATTCTTCCTTTAGTCGTTTAAGCAGTGCAACGGCCATAAACGGCCTTTGCGCAGCACATATAGGGATTTTAATGCCAAATGATAGGGTTAAGTTCCGCCGGAAGGCGTGAAACCCCCGCTCCCGTGTTCAAAATGACACGATTTGCGCTTTAATTAAGGGATAACGGACTGAAAGCATGATTATTCGACCGGCAAATGAGCGCGATAATGATGCGATTTGGGCAATATTAGAGCCGGTTTTGCGCGCCGGAGACACCTATACCCTGCCCCGCGATATGCGCCGGGAGGACGCCTTGGCATACTGGCGCGCGCCGGCCCATCAGACCTTCGTGGCCGAGGATGCAGGCGAAATTATCGGCACTTACTATCTGCGTGCCAATCAAGCCGGGCCGGGTGACCATGTGTGTAATTGCGGCTATATCGTCAGCGCGCCGGCGTCCGGAAAAGGCGTGGCGCGCGCGATGAACGCGCATTCGCAAGATATTGCTGTCGCCTCAGGCTATCGCGCTATGCAATATAACGCCGTCGTGTCAACCAATGCGCGGGCGGTGACGTTATGGCAGCGCTGCGGCTTTGACATTATCGGCACGCTGCCGGGCGCGTTTTTGCACCCTGCACAAGGCTATGTTGACGCTTATATTATGTTCAAAACTTTGGCGTGATAAAAACCGGCTATATCGGTACGCCCTCTTGCTCGCACCACTCTTTAACGTGGTCGCGCACTGTGTTCAGGCGTGAATGAATGGAAATGAGCGGGTCGATAAACTCGCGCAATTTTCCGGCGTCCAAATGCATAGCGGCCGCCTTGACCGGGCCGATGCCGGTGCTCGACATAGACAGATTATTATAGCCCAGCGCAATCAGGCACATAGCCTCGAGCGGACGGCCGGCAATTTCTCCGCAAACGCTGACGGGGATATTATGACGCTCACAGCCTTGGGCGATGAAGCGCATAATCGACAGGGCGGCGGGGTGCAAAACATCATAACGATCAGAGACGCGGGCATTATCCCGGTCGGCGGCAAAGAAAAACTGCATTAAGTCATTAGCCCCGACGGAGACGAAGTCCGCATGATCGCAAATCGCATTAACGCTCCACGCGAGCGCCGGCGTTTCCATCATCACGCCGACTTCAATCTTATGCGGCAGCTCCACCCCGGAGCGTGAGGCGCGCTGCACTTCTCTGTTAAACAAAGCTTTAGCGGCAATAAATTCATCGACCGTGGCAACCATGGGAAACATAACCCGCAGATATTTTCCGGCGCCCGCCGCAATTAAGGCCCGCAATTGGTAACGCATTAAACCGGGACGATCGAGTGCGATACGAATAGAGCGCCAGCCCAGCGCCGGATTTTCTTCCGGCACAGGATCGCTGTAAGGCAAGATTTTATCCCCGCCCAAATCCAGCGTACGGAATGTGACGGGCCGGTCGCCGGCAGCTACAATCGCCTCGCGGTAAAGGTCGGTTTGTGCCTCCAGACGCGGCATGAACTCGGACACCATGAATTGAAATTCCGTCCGAAACAGCCCGATACCGTCCGCGCCGGCGCGGTCAATTTGCGGCAAATCCACCAGCAGGCCGGCATTGAGTTGCAGCGAAAGGCTCCGCCCGTCTTTCGTAACGGCCGGCTTTCCTTTTAAGGCCTCAAACGCTTTTTGAAGCTCACCCCGCGCGCCCATGCGCAGCTTAAAGCCGTCTTCCACGGTCTCCAGCGGCCGAATATTGACCTCAGCCGTTTCGCCGTCGAGCAGGACGACGTCGCCGTTTTCAACATTGTCCAGTATACCGGACACGCGCCCGACCAGTGGCAATCCCAAGGCCCGGCAAATAATCGCCGTATGCGAGCTGGGCGAGCCCTCTTCCAGCACGATGCCGCGCAGCTTGGTTGAATCGTAATCGAGCAATTCCGCCGGTCCCAAATCCCGCGCCAGCAAGACCGCATTTTCAGGCATGGCGATTTTAGCGCCGCTTGATTTTTCACCGCTGAGAATGCGCAGCATGCGATTGGCTAAATCTTCCAAATCATGCAGCCGGGCGCGCAGGTAAGGATCGCGCGCTTTTTGCAATCGCGCGCGGTGTTCATTACGCACGCGCTCCGTCGCCGCTTCGGCGGTCAGCCCGCTGTGCACAGCTTCGCGCAACCGATCGACCCATTTACGGTCATAGGCGAACATGCGGTAGCTTTCAAAAATCTCTTTTGACGCGCGCGACAGATTGGCCGCATCGCCGGAGACCAACATGTCCACATCCGCGCGCAGCCTTGTAATCCCGTCTTCAATGCGGGCTTCTTCGGCGTCCGGGTCTTCGGCAATCAAGGCGCCGGCCAGCATTGGCGGCACATGTAAATGCGCTTTGCCGTAAACGAGGCCGGCAGAGAAAGCCTTTCCGCTATAGCTTTCGGGGCTGTCGAGCGACAGGCGAATGCCGCGCAGCTTGCCGGCCTTGTCGGCGGCGCGTTCATCCTCAATGGCGATTTCCGCCAAAATCATGGCGACAGTCTGAAGCGCCTCGACCTCGTCTTCGTTAAAGATGCGGGCATCAGTTGTTTGGATGACCAAAACGCCCAAAGTTCGGCCGCCGCGCAGCATAGGCACGCCTAAAAACGAGCGAAACTTATCCTCCCCTGTCTCCGGCTTATAGGCAAACATCGGGTGGCCCGCCGCGTCCGCCAAGTTGAGTGAGCGCGCGGTATAAGCGACCTGCCCGACCAAGCCCTCACCGGAATTGAGCAATGTTGTGTGAACCGCAGCAGGGTCAAGGCCGCGCGTGGCGCAAAGCTCCAGCCGGCCGCCGCGCCGCTGCAAATAGATGGACGCGACATCGACGTCCATTTTGGCGGCGATAACGTCGACAAATTTGTCCAGACGGGCCTGAACTTTTTCCTCGCCGGCCATAAGGCCGCGAATTTCGCGAAGCAAGCCTAACGTATTTTGAGCGCTCGTGTCGCGTTGCGGCATAAATTTCCCGTCCGTAAAGGCTTAAGCTTTCTCCAGCTCAAACGCAGCGTGCAAAGCGCGCACTGCAAGCTCAGTATATTCAGAGTCTATCAGAACGCTAATCTTAATCTCGGATGTGGCAATGACTTCGACATTGATATTGCGATCGGCCAAGGCTTCGAACATTGTTTGTGCAACACCGGTATGGCTGCGCATGCCGATGCCGACGACGGACACTTTAGAGACGTTATCGTCGGATTTAATGGCCTCAAAGCCGATTTCATCTTTGGCCGCCTCAAGCGCGGCAATCGCTTTTTCCAAATCACGGCTGCCGACTGTGAACGTCAGATTGGCCGCATTATCGGCGCGCGATATGCCCTGCACAATCATGTCGACGATAACATTGGCTTGCGCCATAGCGGCCGTAACTTTTGCCACCATTCCGGGCTGATCTTTCAAAGCCAGCAAAGTGATTTGCGCTTCATCGCGGCTGTAGGCGACGCCGCTGACGACTCGTTCTTCCATGTCATTTACCTCATTACATACCAATGTGCCCGGATTGGGCGTGCCGTCTTCCGCCATGCTGGTCAGCACGCGGATCGGCAGATCATTATTCATGGCCAGCTCGACAGAGCGGGTTTGCAGGACTTTTGCGCCCA
This sequence comes from uncultured Robiginitomaculum sp., assembly GCA_938010385.1. Lineage (GTDB taxonomy): Bacteria > Pseudomonadota > Alphaproteobacteria > Caulobacterales > Maricaulaceae > Robiginitomaculum. The sequence continues at coordinate 42,694 of CALLVD010000041.1, read as the reverse complement.
ATGACGCCAGTTCAAGCATTTCTTCAAAACTGATGCGGTCCAAACGGCGCGCCTCTTTGACGATGCGCGGGTCTGTTGTGTAGATGCCGTCCACATCTGTGTAAATATCGCAGCGGTCCGCCTTGAGCGCCACAGCAATAGCCACAGCCGACGTATCAGAGCCGCCCCGGCCCAAAGTCGAAATACGGTTATCCGATGTAATCCCCTGAAATCCCGCGACAACGCCGATAGTGCCCGATTTTAAGCTCTCATCCATAGCGGGCGACTGAATGCCGGAAATGCGCGCTTTGGAATAAGCAAAGTCCGTCATCAGCGGTATTTGCCAGCCCAGCCAAGACCGGGCTTTCAGCCCGCGCCGGCGCAGCGCAATGGCAAGCAGTCCGGACGTAACCTGTTCGCCGGAGGCGACGATGTGATCATACTCATCTTCAATCGCGCCGCCGTCATTGCTGTCAGCGTCCAGCGCGTCCACAAAGGCGACTAAGCGGTTTGTCTCTCCGCTCATCGCAGAGACGACGACAGCGACTTCATTGCCGGCCTCTGCCTCTGCGGCGACCAAGCCGGCGACGTGGCGGATGCGGTCCAGATTGGCGACGGATGTTCCGCCGAATTTCATGACGATACGGGCCATATTACTCTCATTACTTGCCGCGCGCGGGGTGCGTTCCGCGACCTTTTAGGGGGGCGCGCGATAAATCGCAATCGGATATAGAGACGTAAACAGAAAAACACCGCACGAAAATGCGCAAATCAGTAAGAGACCCTCTATGGCCCACGCGACTACCGCTCCTGATCACATCAGCTCCGTCTCAGTTGACCCGCAGGAAATGGCCAATTTTGCGGCCATGGCCGATGATTGGTGGAACCCGGACGGAAAGTTTAAACCGCTGCATATTATGAACGGCGCGCGCATCGGCTTCATCAAAGATAATTTATGCGATCATTTTTACCGCGACCCGGAAGCGCCTTTGCCGCTTAAAGGCCTGCGCCTGCTCGATATTGGCTGCGGGGGCGGCCTGCTGGCTGAACCGCTCGCGCGTCTGGGGGCGACGGTGACGGGCGTTGATGCGCTGGAGAAGAACGTCAAGACCGCCAAAACCCATGCCGAGCAATCCGGCATTGATATTGACTATCAACACGGCACAATTGAGCAGATGGTTCAAGCCGGGCAAAAGCCCTTTGACGCCGTCATGAATATGGAGGTCATCGAGCACGTGGTCGATCCCAAGACCTTCATCGCTGATTGCGCTGCTATGGTGCGCCCGGGCGGAATGATGTTTTGCTCAACCATTAACCGCACCGCTAAAGCCTTTACATTTGCCATTGTCGGCGCGGAATATGTGCTGCGCTGGCTCCCGCGCGGCACCCATCAATATGCAAAATTTATCAAACCGAAAGAGCTGACGGCGTGGCTGCGCGACGGCGGCCTGGTCCCCGGCGAGATTGTCGGTATGACGCTCAACCCGTTCACGAATGCTTGGAGCTTCTCTGATGATGCGCGGATAAACTACGTAACAACGGCGGTGCGTGAGGGATAGGAGCGCTGCGTTTCGCAGCGCCGTCAAGCGGACGCCGAATAATTTTTATGCAGCGTCGTCCTGAATGACGTCATTGCCGCTGCCGCTGCGTTTAATCGTGCTGAAAAGCCCGCTATGTTCAATTCATCGCATTTTTCAACCCCGGAGGTCCGATAATGGCCGGCAAAAAATCTTATGAAATGAAACAAATTGAGGCGTACCGCATTGCGGAAGCGGACGGGTTTCGTCAGCATCCTGATGTTTACTGGCATCAGGCCGAAGCTAAAACGGCGCCGAAAAAGAAATCCGGCATCAAAAAAGCGGCTAAGGCGGCTAAAGACAAGCTGACCCTTATAGAAGGCATCGGGCCGAAGATTTCAGGATTGCTGGAAGATAACGGCATTGAAACATTTGCAGATTTGGCCAAGGCTAAAGTCAGCGAGCTGGCTAAAATCTTAAAGGATGCCGGGCCGCGCTATTCCATTCACAAGCCCACCACTTGGCCAAAGCAGGCGCGTCTGGCCCGTGACGGAAAGATGGATGCGCTCAAAAAGCTGCAAGATAAGCTAAGCGGCGGACGGTAGGCCCGCGCCTAATCGAAGGCAGTGCCCAATCCCCACGCGGGAACTTTAGCGCGCGCGGCATCGACATCGGCCAAGTCTAAATCAGCGAGGATTATGCCCGGCTCGTCATTATTGCTGGCCGCGAGCACATCGCCCCACGGACCGACTATCATAGAGCGCCCCCATGTCGTGCGGCCGTCTTCGTGCAGGCCGCCTTGCGCCGGGGCGAGAATAAAGTTGCCGGTCTCTATCGCGCGGGCACGCAGCAGAACCTCCCAATGGGCCCGTCCTGTCGGCGCAGTGAAGGCAGCCGGAACGGCGATAATCTGCGCGCCGGATTGCGCCAGCCGGCGGTAAAGCGCCGCAAAACGCACATCGTAGCAAATTGTCAGGCCTATCTGTGCGCCGGGAATATCAGCCAAAACAGCCTCATCGCCGGCGTCATATAAAGCGCTTTCCTGCCATTTTTGCCCGCGTCCCAAATCCACATCAAACAAGTGAATTTTGTCATAGGTCGCGGTCAGGTTTCCGGAGCTGTCAAACAGAAATGACCGGTTGGCGGCGCGGCGCTCTGCCGTTTTCACCGCTAAGGAGCCTACAAGAAGTGTCACGCCTAACCGCTTGGAAAGGCTTGCAAATTTTTCAATCAACGGGTCGTCTTCGGGAAACTTAACTGCGTCCCAAAACGCATTGGGGCGCCGCTGTAACAGTCCCGTCATTTCCGGCGTCGCGATCAGCGTTGCGCCTTTATCGGCTGCCTTCTCAATCAGCAAACGCGCCGCTTCAAAATTAGCGTCGGGATGGGTCCCCGAACGCATTTGAATGCAAGCGGCGCGCATTTTTACTTGCCTAAAAGCGGATCAAGCCCGCCCTTACGGTCAAGATCAAAAAGATCGTCACAGCCGCCGATATGCTTTCCGTCAATAAAGATTTGCGGAAACGTATTTCGGCCGGAGCGCTTGTTCATCTCTGCGCGTTTTACCTTATCGGCGGCGGCCGGAATGTCGATAATGTCGACGCCCTTTTTTTCAAACAGCGCTTTGGCGCGAATGCAAAACGGGCACATAAATTTGGTATACATTTCAACTTTGGCCATCACCGAATCCTTATTTGTTGCAAGCCTTTATGTGGGAACGCTCTGCGCTTTGACAACCCGCGCCAGCGTTATTGCGTCAACGGATTTCGCGCCGCCTTTTTTAAGCGCCCGCGCGCAGGACTCCAAAGTCGCGCCCGTTGTGAAGACATCATCAATTAAAACGCAGCGTTTTCCGCGCAGCCTCGCCGCCGCGCCGGTCCGCACGGCAAACGCGCCCGACACATTGCGGCGACGCCCGGAGACGGTTTGCCCGCCTTGACTGACCGTGTTTTTGGTGCGCATCAATACATCAGGGTCAAACCGGCGTTTATCAATCGCACGGCAAAGCAGCGCCGATTGATTATAGCGCCGCGCTCTGAGCCGTTTGGGGTGAAGCGGCACCGGGATAATCATATCGGCGTTCGGCAAAATATCGCGCCCCGCCCGCCGCATATGGCCGGCAAAGACCCGCAGCCCCGCCGTTCGCCCGCCATGTTTAAAATCCAAAACAAGCTTACGGCTGCTGTCATCATAGCGCATGGCTGAACGCATGCGGTCATAGGCCGGCCGGCGCGCCGCGCATCGCCCGCACAGCGCATTGCGCCCTTCGTTAAATTCAAACGGAAACCCGCAAGTCAGGCAGCACGGGTCATCTAAAAAAGTCACGCTCGCCCAAAGCTCGCCCTCTTCTTCGCCCGCTGTCACCGCACGGCCCGTCAGCAAGGATTGCGGCGGAAACACCGTATCAAGGACAAAGTCGCGGGCATTGCCTGCGACACCGAATACAGAGCTTTGGACTTTCCATGAGCGCATATCATTGCCATATCATCATCATGGCTGCTGACCAAATCTCTCCGACTGTTTTTAATCGCGATTTAATCAAGCGCCGCCGCGCGAAGATGGGCGATGACCATTTCCTGCTTGCGCGCTGCGCCGATGATTGCGCCGACCGATTGCTCGATGTGAACCGCGACTTTGAAAACGCGCTGATAATGGGCAATCCGCAATTTGCCCAAGCGCTGCTTGCGCAATTGCCGGCCGGCAAAATCAAGGCGCTGACCTTGGCAGACTTCTCGGCTAAGCTGGCGGGTGATGCGGTGTTTGCCGATGAAGAAGCCCTGCCCTTTGAGGCCGGCCGGTTTGATTTAGTCATCAGCGCCCTCGGACTGCATCATGTCAATGATTTGCCGGGCGCTTTGGTGCAGATAAACCGCGCGCTGAAACCCGACGGCCTGTTTCTCGGCGCTCTGTTTGGCGGCGCAACCCTAAGCGAGTTGCGTCAATCGCTTTACGGCGCAGAAGATGCGCTTTACGGCGGCATTACCCCGCGCGTCTCGCCCATGGTGGATTTTACGCAGGGCGCAGCGCTTTTGCAGCGAACGGGCTTTGCCCTGCCCGTCGTGGACACGGACAAGGTCACAGTCAATTACGCCAATCCTATGCGCCTGTTTACGGATTTAAAATCTATGGCGGAAACCAACGCCTTATCCGCGCGAAGTTCTAAGCCTGTATCCAAGCGGTTTTTAACGCGGACGGCCAAACTCTATGCAGAGCACTTTTCCAATGCGGCCGGAAAAGCCGTGGCGACCTTTGAAATTTTATGGCTGACGGGATGGGCCAAACATCCTGACCAACAAAAACCGCTCAAACCCGGCAGCGCGAAAACGCGGCTTGCCGATGCCTTGGGCGTGAAAGAGACAAAATTATGATGAAATCAACGCTACTCACGGGCGCAGCGCTCGCAATACTCGCTGCCTGCAATCAGGCAATGCCGGAAGCGCCTGAGGCCGAGGCTCAAAAGCTGTCCGCCACGCACGCCATCGACACGCCCGCTCCGGTGGCGGCCCTCGCTTTTTCGCCCAATGATGTGGCGAGCTGGCTCGGCGCGATTGCAATGGTGACGGATGCCGGGGCGTTACTGATTACGGATATTGAAGGGGTGAAGCCAAAGCCGCAGTCCGGCGGCCCGTTTGTTGATGTTATCGGCGCCAACCGCGACGGACAGCCGGCGCTGTTCTTGGCGCTGACCGATACCGGCGAGTTGCGCCCGTTCATCGAGGCCGATGATGAAGGCAATTTTAAAGCTTTGCCTATCAGCAATGAGGCCAAAGAAATTGCCGTATTATGCAAGCCCGCAGACGGGCTCTCAGATACGCTGACCGTGATTAGCGCCGCAGGTGACATTACAACCCTAAGCGCAGAAATCGGCGCAAGCGCGGTCCTGCGCCGGGCTGAGGCTTTGGGCAAAGCCAAAGGAGCGAGCGCCTGCGTCACAGCCGGAGATCAGGTATTCACCCTAAGCGGAAATAAGCTGTCTGAAGCCGACGGTAAAAGCGTGACTGTCAACGCCGGCGTGACGGGGTTAGCCATATTTAAAGCCGAGACTGCGACCTATATCGCGACCTCAAAGGCCGGCAGTGCTGCAATGAGCCTTTATAATGCAGACAGTCTCTCGCCCGTCGGCACTTTTGACATTGCCTCAGGCCTGAGCATTGGCGGTCTGGACGGCGCGAGCGGCGTCTGGGCAACATCGGAAGCCTATGGCGGAAGCGGGTTTAATGCGGGCGTTATCGCCCTGTCAGACAGCAATGAAAGCCGTCTGGTTTTTATGTCTAAAAGCTATATTCTCAATGAGTTAGCTAAGGCGGATGCGCGTTGATTTAAACAGCGCAACCGCCAGCATAAATACAATAATGCTTGAGCCCTGATGCAGCAGGGACAAATTCAGCGGCGCCACCATCAGCAGCGTCCAAATCCCCAGAACGGCTTGCCAAATCATTGCAATCAACAGCCACCCGGACAGGTTCAGGGTCGCGGCCTGCGCGCTGCTGCGCGCTTTAAGCCAAAACGCCAAGCTTCCGGCCAGCAGCAGATAAGCCAAGATGCGGTGATTAAACTGAATAGCCGTCACATTTTCAAAAAAATTACGCCAAAACGGGGACGTAACGAAATAGCCGTCAGGCACAAATTTTCCGTCCATAAGCGGCCAGCTGTTATAGGTATAGCCCGCCTTTGTTCCGGCCACAAAAGCGCCGGCAATAATCTGAACGAAGGTCAGGCCGAGCAGCACGCCGGCCGCTTTGCGCATAGGCTGGGTTCGGCGCTCCGGCCAGCCGTGGCGCGCGCCCAAAAACAGCGTAAACAGCACGCCTAAAATCACAAAGGCCATGCCCAAATGGGTCGCCAGACGATACGGGCTGACATTGACCATATCCTCTTGCAGCCCGCTATAAACCATCCACCAGCCGATCGCGCCTTGCAAGCCAATCAGAAACAGAACAGCCCAAAACGCGGGCTTACGGCCGGCCGGCAATTTCTTGCGAAACAGAAACACGAAAAACGGCAAGGCGTAGGCCAGACCGATAAACCGGCCTAACTGCCGGTGCGCCCATTCCCAAAAATAGATAAACTTAAATCCGGCCAAATCCATATCCGGATGCTCGGCTTCAAATTCAGGGATGAGCTTGTATTTTTCAAATTCTGAAATCCATTTGGCTTCGGATAAAGGCGGCAGCGCCCCCTTAATCGGAGCCCATTCCGTAATCGACAGACCGGAATTTGTCAGCCGCGTCGCCCCGCCAATCACAATCATGGCCATGACTAAAAGGCACATGAAACCCAGCCAAATCATGACGGATCGCGAATTGTTGTGTGTATGATGATGCATAGGCTTTATTTACGCGCTTTTATTCCCGCCGGCCTTGCGACATTTCGTAAGGGGCTATTAACCCGTATTGCCCACATTGCGACAAACAATTTACTTATCCTGTTCGGAGCCGTCACCATGATTTCACCTATCAGAGCCTATTTCGATCAAGCTTTAAAAGGCGATTCCTCGTGGTGGACATGGCTGGCAGGCTTTTGGGTCGCCACGATTGTTTGGTTTTTCGCCTCCGCAGTCTTGGGCATACCGATGTTCGGGTTTATGGCACTGGCCGATTCCGAAGCCATGACCGAAATGATGCAAAAGATGATGACCGACGCGCCGGAAACATCCGGTCTTGAAGCGGGCTTGATGGCGTCTTCCTTTGCTCTGCCGTTTATCGTCGTGATTTTATTTCTGCTACGCACAAAATTCCCGGCGGGCGCGCGCAAAGTGTTTATGTGGATTGCGGGCCTTCTTGCCCTGCTGTCATTTGCCGGGCTTATGCTGCAAATTATTAAAACGCCGGCCGGCGCCAATGAAATGATGACGGATTTTATTCCGAAAAGCGCGGGCGTTTATGCGTCTATGCTGCTCACCTTCCCGCCGCTGATTTTCGGTTTGTGGATTGCCTTAAAGCTCATTCATAAGCGCGGCTTTAAAACGCTCATGACGGCGCACACGCATTTTCGCTGGGCGCGAGTGTTTCAGTCGATGGCCGTATTTTGGGCGATTGCCGGCACGATGACCCTGATTGCGCATTCTACGGGCTTTAACAAAGTCGAGGGCGTGTTCGACGGGTCAAAATTCTTCCTTTATGCCGCGATTTCTCTGGCACTCATTCCCCTGCAATCAGCGACAGAAGAAATCATGCTGCGCGGCTATTTAAACCAAGGCCTGGGCAAATATATCCGCAATCCTTGGATTGTCTTTTTTATCACCTCTGCAATGTTTGCGTCGCTGCATTTGGGCAATCCCGAAGCAGCCGAAGGCGCGGCCAATGGCAAGCTGCTGATTACCATGGGAAGCTATTTCGCGTTTGGCATGTTTGCCTGTGTGTTGACATATATTGATGGCGGATTGGAGAGCGCAATCGGCGTTCACGCGGCCAATAACCTCTATGCCTCTGTCCTGCTGGGTTATGACAATTCCGCCCTGCCGACACCGACTGCGTTTAAAACGGGATTAAACGCCAATACGGATTTTATCTTTACCCTCTTAACCCTCGCGCTTGTCTGCCTGATTTTGTGGAAGTTTAAAAAACCGCTTGTCGTTGATACAGCCGGCGCAACGGAAGATACGTTCGCTTAGAGCGCGCGCATGGCTTCTTCTGTTCGCGAGCGCTTAGAAACTTATGGCCCGGCTGTTTTCATCTGGGCTGTGGTTGCCTTTGCGAGCTTTTTAAAAACCGGCCCCGGCGTTATGCGCGGCACGCTGCCGGGCAATGATGATTATATGCGCCTTGTGCAAGTGCGCGATTGGCTTGGCGGGCAAGCCTGGGGCGACCCGGTGCAAGACCGCATGTTCCCTCCGGACCCGCTGATTTCCCATTGGGGGCGATTGTCCGATGTCCTAATCGGCGGACTTGTTAAAGTTCTCACCCCGTTTTTGGGCGCGGCCGGCGCAGAGACGGCGGCTTTGCTCATATTGCCGCCGGCGCTCCTGCTGATTGCTGTCCTTCTCGTTGTCAGGCTGGCCACACAGCTGTCGAAGGCGCCTTGGGTGGCCCTGTCGGCGGCGCTGACGGCGGGGCTTTGCTTTCCGGTCTTCTACCAGTTTTACCCCGGACGCATTGATCATCACGGCCTGCAAATCGTTATGGCTCTGGCCACTGCTGCCGCCATTATTCGCGCGCCAAAATCCCCAAACTTTGCCCTGCTCGCCGGCGCGCTGTGCGGGCTCTCGCTCTGGGTCGGCATTGAAAGCGCGCCTTATGTGGCCGCCGCTTGCATCGCAATTTCCGTCAACTGGGTGCTGAGTCAAGAGACGCGCGCAGGCCGCCCGCTCATGCTGTTTGGCCTGTCTATGGCCGGCGTCACCGCGCTTTGCCTGCTCATCTCGCCGGCGCAAAGCCGGGCCGCAGCGGCCTGTGATGCCATCTCTCCGGTCTTTGCTCTGCTGACGGCAGCTATCGCCGCGGCCATGGTCATTGCGGCGCTTACGGGGACGAAGATAAAAGCGCCGTTCGCTCGCCTGCTCACCATTGGCGGGCTGGGCCTGGCCGCAGCGGGCGTGACTGTCGCCTTGTACCCGCAATGCCTGCACGGCCCTTATGCGGATTTAAATCCGCGCCTGACCGAAGTTTGGCTGTCCAATGTCAGCGAAGCCAAGCCGTTTCACCGCACATTCACCGATAATCTGACCGTCAGCCTCGCCATGATTATTGTGCCGGCGCTCGCAATCTTCGGCCTGTTTGTTTTAAGGCCAAAAGAGACTGTCATTACCAAAATTTTGAACAATACGGCGGCGCGCACCCTGCTGATATTTATGGTGCTGACGGCGCTGACCGGCCTTATCCAAACGCGGATGTTTTCATTCTCTGGCGCGCTCGGCGCGCCGCTCGCGGCCATCTTCGTGGCGCATATGGCTGTCAAAGCCGACAGGTTTGAGCTTGATTTGACCAAAGCTTTGGCGCGGGTCGGCTTGCTCGCCCTGCTCTCACCGCTTTTTATTCCGGCTGTCATCGGACTTGCGTTTCCGACGTCCAAGATTGTCAACGAACAAACCGCGCAGCAAGAACCGGCCGATACGATCAAAATTGAGTGCAGCGAACCCGCCGCCCTGCGCGCGCTGGATGCCTTCCCTGCCGGCTTTGTGATCACGCAAATCGATTTGGGCGCGCCAACTTTGACCGCGACCCGGCACAGCGTCACATCTGCGCCCTATCACAGAAACGAAAAAGGATTGCTGGCGGCGATTAATGTCTATCTGGGAACGCCCGATGAAGCCCGCGCCGTCGCCCGAAATATTGGCGCAGATTACCTGATTGCCTGCGCGGAATTTTCAGAGACCAAGCTGTTTACGAAAATGGAGCCGGAAGGCCTGCTGGCAAACTTAATTGCCGGCACGCCGCCCGCATGGCTGGAACCGCTGCCCCTGCCGACACTGACGGGCGGTCAGGAAAACCCGGTCCTGGCTTACCGCATAAAATCAGCCGAGTAAGCTGCGGCCCTGATCTGTCAGGCGGCAGACGAGCCAGTCCGGTTTCAGCGGATTGGCAAACCAGCGCTCGGCCAGTCCTTTTTTCAGGCATGCGCGAATGACCGCAGGTTTTATTTCCTGTCCGTGCGTATCGAACAAAGGCAGTTTCCCGCCGGGCTGCTGCGCGCCCATAATCAAATAATCACGTTCTTCACGTGTCAAATCGGCCATATCAGCCCCCATAAATTCACCTGCGGTCGCCCCGCCCAAAACTGCGGCGTGTCTGCTTAATGCAGACTTCCCCGAAGCCTTTGAATTATGTACAGTAAAAATCCCTATTTTCTTTTAACGGCCTATAAAGCTTAAATTTACACTTTTGACCGCCGCCGGAGCCCCCATGTCCGACATTTCCGATAAAATTATGAGTATTGAAGCGGAGCCTGCCCCGGCCGCTAAATCGGCGCCGGCGCCCAATTATTCAAAACCCGAACGCGCTGACACTTATGTTAATTCGCAAGCGGAGGGCGGCGGCGGCGTTACAATCATTGCTTGGATATGTGCCGCGCTTTGGATAATCGCCATTGCTGTTGCGGCGTGGCTTTGGGCCGGCGCGGACAACTTACTTAATAAGCCTGCACCTGTATTGGCCGGCTTGACCGCGCTCGCAATCATTCCCGCGCTTTTGTTTGTTTTGCTCGGCGCAATGGCAAAGCGCGTCCTATCAGCGGCGGCGCGGTCAGAAGCGCTTATTGCGGCGGCTGACAGCCTCACCCGCCCGGATAAGGCCGCGCAGGCCCGCGTGACGGTTTTGGCCCAAGGCATACGCAGCCAGATTATCGGCGTGGATGCAGAACTGAAAGCCGCGCTTGACCGTCTCGCCGGTATGGAAAACGTGCTGCGCGGTCATACAGAGGCCCTACAGGGATCGCATCTTGCCGCCACGCGCCAAACCGGCAATATTGCCGCGCGCCTGTCCGAAGAGCGCGAAGGCCTAAAGGAGATCAGCAGTAATTTTGACGAGCGTATGGGCGCGCTGTCGCGCCTGCTGTCAGAGCACAGCGACCGCCTTGCCCAAGCCACCCAAATTGCTGAGCAAAAAATCCAAGAAGCGCGCGTCAGCGTCGAAGGCGCGGCGGCAAAAATCAATGCTTCGTCTGAAATCGTGCGCGAAAACGCGCTGGCCGCAACAGACAGCCTGCAAGCCGGCGAAACCAAAATGTCCTCTCTGGGCGAGTCTATAAAAGCCCAAGCCGGCACGCTCGATGAAATCAATGCCAAACACGCAAAGGACATGGCTGATCTGGTCAGCCGTCTGGAAGAAGAACAGTCCCGCATGCGCGAGACCATGGATGCCCGTTTGGAATCCATGCGTGACATGTCCCTATCGGCCAAGCTGAGCGCGGAAAGCCTGAATGAGGCGGGAGACGCGGGACGCCGGACAATCGAAGCTTTGGCCGAATCTGCAAGCCTTGCCGACAATGCCGTGCGAGAGCGGTTTAAAGAAATGGAAGATATGGTCAATTTCTCAGCTACCAAAGCTGAGAGTATCACCGACCGCGCGGCCCAGCGCGTTCGCGACAGCCTGTCTCTGACCCGGCTTGAAATTTCGCGGATTGAAGATGATATGCGCGCACTGGAGCAGCGCCTGACGGACCGCAGTGATGATTTTGAGCGCCGCGAAACCGCCGTTGATATCACGCCAAAGCCGGGGCGCATGCGCTCGCTTTTGCGTTTCAGACCCGCCGATAACGAAGATCATGACCCCCTGCCTCTGACCCCGCCGAAAGACAATATGCCGTACGCGCCCGCCCCGATTGATACGGCGGCGCAGCAGCCCTTGGAAATACCGCAAGCGCAAAGCCCGAGCAAAGGCGGCCCGGTTACCGAAGCCGTGAGCGACTTAGTCAGTTCAGCCGAGCCCCAAACGACGGCTGAACCCCCGGCGGCCATGCCTGCCGAAGCTGCAGCCGGGCCGGAGGAACTGCATATCCATACCCCGCCCGACCCTGTCCTGCCGATTGACTTGCCGCAGGTTCCGACTCTGTCATCATCGCGCATTGATCCGCCGCAATTGCGCGCGCGCAAAGAAAAGTCGGGATGGAGCCTTAAATCCCTGTTTGGCGGGAATGCGGCTGAAGAAACGCCCCAAGTTCTGCAAGATAATTTTGCCGATTGGGACGAACGCTGCGCTGACATGACCGCCTCTCTGACAGGGCAAGGCCTGTCTCCGGCGGCTGTGGTTGAGGCGGGAACAATTATTGAAGCGGTTAATATGCGCGTGGCCCAAGGCCCGGATGCTATGCGTAAAACGGTTGCGATGCGGCTCACTGAACCGGTCAGTCATTTACAGGGCGTCTTTTCAAATAATCCTGATTTGCGCATTAAGGCTGAACATTTTGCGACGCGGTTTTATCAGGTCATTGCGGAGCAAGGCAGAGACCGCGAAGCCATTCGCGGCAAACTTGAAACCGATGCCGGTCGCGCCTTCCTGCTTTGTGACGCTGCGCTCGGTTAACCCAATCAGCTGCGCTTAGGCGCGGCGCCCATAGAGGTCTGAACCCAGCCTGTCATATCTGTCATCACGGACTGCGTTAAGTCGTCCAGCGCATTGACGATGGATGAGACTCGCGCTTCGCTCGCGCGCTGCTCAGCGTAAAACTCTTTTTTGGCAATCACGCGGCGGTTTTCAAGGTCTGTCAGCGTGGCTGAAATGCGAACTTTTGCTAAGGGCGCAGATGTTTCTCCGCGGTCAAAGTCTGCCTCAAATGAGCGTATCCGCGTCTCAAGAGCGAAATCCGCCCGCACGGATGTCGGCGGCACGATTGCAAAAATATTGCCGCTCTGCCCCAGACTTTGCATCGCCGCGTCCTGCAAAAGCCTCGGTATCGGCTCTGACCACCGCGCGCCGGAGGCGTAAGCCAAGCGCTCGCCGTCAGGAGAGACGACAATATCCATGCCTTGCAGCGCCTTTGCCGCGCCGGGGACGGACACGCGCAAGGACGGCGCGCCGCTGATCGGTTCGGCCAAAACGGGTAATTGGCTGAGACGGTAAATTGACGGCGCCGCACTGGGCTTAGGCAAGAGCGACACGCAGGAAGCGCTGAGCATTGCAGCCGTTATGACGAGCGCCGCACTGCCGGCCCGAATAAACTTAGAGGACATTTCGATCATCTTGGCAGCTCCACAATTTCCCGTTCTTCGCCGGCAATAAATTTTGTCGGATTTCGTTCCAGCTCTTCCGCGACGCGGTTGAGCGTATCAAGCAAATCTTTCAGCTCAACAGTTGCGTCTTCAATCTTACGCAAAGATCCGGCGGAGAAATCCGACACCACGCTGTTGGTATTATCAACCAAGCCCGTAGAGCGCTCTGCCAAGGTTCGGTAAGCAATAATCGTTTGATCGACCTCATTGATTGTCCCCTGCAAGCTGTCCAGCAGCGGCGCAAATTTGTCATTCACAGTCAGGCGCGTATCCAAGGCCGTTTGATCAACGGAAACGGACGCCACCGACACATCTTTTGCAGCCCGGTCAATGTTTTTCAAAGTTTGCTCAATCCGCGACGATGTCAGCGGGTTTTCGCGGTAATCCGTCGTAATCGCTTCGAGATTAGACAAGATTTTTTGGAAGTCGCGTATGCTCTCATCATCCAGCGTGCGCATAATAGAATTTAAAGTCTTTTGAACTGATTCAACGACAGAGCCGCCATCATCCAAAAGGCTGTCAATTTGGCTGCGCCGCCCTTCAATGACGAACAGGTCTTTGGTGTCGGCATCCTTAGCCAGCGGCAGGTCTTTCCCGCCGACAAACAGCTGAACATAGTTCAGCCCTGTCAGGCCTTGAGCTTCAAGCTGGGCGTAGCTTTTAATATCGACCGGCGTTTCTTCCAAAACTTCGATTTTGACCAAAACCTTATTGGCATTGTTGGGATCAAGGCGGATTTGCGTCACCTCTCCGACCTTGATGCCTGAAAAGCGCACTTCGGCGGATTCCTGCACGCCGCGAACGGGCGCATCAAAGCTGACGATATATTCATCAAATTCTTGGTCAAAGTCGTTACCGGACAGCCAAAGAATAAAGGCTAAGGCGGCCAGCAGAAATACAATCACAAAGGTCCCGATAAGGGTGTAATTGGCTTTGCTTTCCATGACTGTTTACCCCTTTTGCGGAGCCGCGCCCCGAGCCTTCGTGTCCAAGGCTGCACGTGCGCGCGGACCATGGAAATATTCTTCTACCCACGGATGCGGATATTTCATTACATTAGGGAGTGTATCCACTATGGCAATTTTTTTATCAAGCAATACGGCCACACGGTCGCATATGGTGAAAAGACTGTCCAAATCATGGGTAATCATGACGACGGTCAGCCCTAAGGCACGGCGCAGGCTGAGAATCAGTTGATCAAAGGCCGCGGCCCCGACCGGGTCAAGACCCGCCGTCGGCTCATCCAGAAACAAAAGCTCCGGATCAAGGGCCAAAGCGCGGGCAAGCGCGGCGCGCTTTTGCATACCGCCGGATAAATCTGACGGTTGCAGGGTTGCCGCATGCGGTGACAAGCCGGAGAGATGCAATTTCATATCCGCCAGTTCACGCATGAGATTTACATTAATCTTCGTATGCTCGCGCATCGGTACCATGACATTTTCGCGCACGGTCAGAGACGAGAACAAGGCCCCGCCCTGAAACAAAACGCCCATGCGGTTGTTCATCGCTTGCAAATCAGCTTCAGAAATATTTTGCCTGTCTTGGCCGAAAAGCTTGATTGTACCGGCTTGGGCATTGCGCAAACCCAGCAGCGTATTCATCAAAACGGACTTCCCGGTCCCTGACCCGCCGACAATGCCCAAAACCTCGCCGCGCTTCACTTTTAAGTCTAAATTATCGTGAACGACGTTGGTGCCAAAGGCATTGCGCACACCTTCTGCGACAATCGGAAACTCGCCGGCATCTTGAGTATGGAGACGCTTTTCCATCAGTAGTTCAACTCTAAAAACATCATGGCAAAGAAGGCATCGAGCACGATAACCGCGAAAATGGCCTGTACGACGCTGGCCGTGGTGCGCCGCCCGAGGGATTCAACACTGCCGCGTACGGCCAGGCCTTGGCGGCATCCGATAAGGGCTATAACCAGGGCGAAGACCGGCGCTTTCACCAATCCGACGACCATATGATCAACGGCAATTTCCGACGAAATGCGCACAAAGAATTGATTGAAAGATATATTTTCAACAAACCGCGCCACAATCGCGCCGCCGATTAATCCCGAAATCATGCCTGCAAATGTCAGCAGCGGCGCAGAAACAAGACAGGCCAAAGCGCGGGGCGCAACCAAGGTTTCATCAACGTCAAGACCGATAACCTTCATCGCGTCGACTTCTTGGCGCATCACCATGGACCCGATTTGCGCGGTAAACGCGCTGTTTGATCGTGATGCCATCATAATCGCCATAATTAAGACAGCAAATTCGCGCAGGACTGACAGGCCGACCAAATCAACCATGAAAATCTGAACTCCGAAAGACGCGAGTAATTGCGCGCCCATAAAGGCAATTACGCAGCCGATAAAAAAGCTCAGCACCATAACAATCGGCAGAGCGTCCAGCCCGACTTGTTCAATCAGCGCGACAACAGATTTCCATCGTACGCGATGCGGCCGTCGGGCCATATTCATCAGCGCGACTAAGATACGGCCGAAAAACGCAACCGTGTCGACGATTTCGGCAAAGCCGTTCGCCGTACTTTTGCCAAGACGATGCACGGCGTCATACCAAGCCCGCGTTTCCGGCGGGGCCATGCCCATAACGGCGCCGGCGGCTTCTTTAATCAGATTGCGCTGCACGGGGTCGGCATTGGTGAGCGTCCAAACCAGCGAGCTTTGATCGCGGCCGCGAATAACGCGCGCCAAGATAAACGCGCCGGCCGTGTCCATGCGCGAGAG
This sequence comes from uncultured Robiginitomaculum sp., assembly GCA_938010385.1. Classification (GTDB taxonomy): domain Bacteria; phylum Pseudomonadota; class Alphaproteobacteria; order Caulobacterales; family Maricaulaceae; genus Robiginitomaculum. The sequence goes on along the minus strand of CALLVD010000041.1, from coordinate 26,820 downwards.
CTTATCGACGTCAAAGACGACGCTGTCATAGTCCAGTTTTTCCAGACGGCCGCGTAAATCCTTATCAATCCCTTGGATAGAGGTAATCAGCCATTCGCCGTAAACGTGGACGGTCAACCGGGTGCCGTCCATCGAAAGATCGAAGGCTTGCGCCGTATTGATTGGGGTTGAGTCCATGCCGGTAACGTGCAAATCCAAAGCCTCTGCGTCAAGTTAACTTAGAGCCTGCACTTGCGAAAAATTACCACAGAAGTTCAGTCTTGGCCCGTTGCCGGCAGCTTTCGCATAGCCCGCAGTCAATTGACAGCCATTAAGGTCGTCAAAGTCACGATCAGCGAGGAAGAATTAACAGGCGTCGGCGAATGCCGCCCCTATCCGCGCTATGACGAAACGCCGGCCTCTGTAAGCGCGCAGATTGATGCCGTCCGCACACAAATTGAGGGCCGCGTTTCGATTAGTGATCTGCAAAGCCTTATGCCGACCGGCGCGGCGCGTAACGCCGTTGACTGCGCCCTGTGGGATTTAAAAGCCAAACAAAAGGGAAAATCCGTTGCCGCGCTGCTTGGATTGCCGCAGCCAAAGCCGCTGCGCACGGCCTTTACGCTGTCTGTTGATACGCCCGCCAATATGGCCAAAGCTGCGCAGGCTGCGAGCGACTACACCCTTTTGAAAATGAAGATAAAAGACCTCAGCGGGATTGAAGCCGCCCGCGCCGTCTTGCAAGTTCGCCCGAACGCAGAGCTTATAATTGATGCCAATGAGGCGCTTGCGCCCAAAGATCTGCCGGCGTTTCAGCGCGCGCTTGAAAACCTTCCGGTCGTGATGATTGAGCAGCCGGTGCCGGCCGCCGTGACCGGCAAAGCGCCGATAAACCCAAGCGCTCTGCCAATCGTCTGCGCGGATGAAAGCCTGCATACGCAAGCGGATTTGAAAAAACTGTGGGATTTAGGCTACCGCGCCGTCAATATAAAGCTCGATAAGTGCGGCGGGCTGACAGAAGGCCTGTCTTTAATGCGCGCGGCCAAGGATATGGGATTTATCATCATGGCAGGATGCATGGTTGGCACGTCTTTGGCCATGGCGCCTATGCTGCATTTGGCATTTATGGCCGATGTGGTGGATCTTGACGGCCCGGCTTTGCTCGCGAGCGATTGCAATGATGGTCTGAGATATGAAAACGGACGGGTGAGCCCGCCTGCTCCGCGCCTTTGGGGCGGCGCGGCTTAGTTCAGCGCGCCGGCCGCTGCAACCACATTACGGCTTCTGTCGCCGAGGGCATCGGTTACGGACCGAAGCGCATCAACACTTGCCAGATAATCCGCCATCTGCGGGGATGTTTCTTCGGCAGTTTTGGCTTTCAGTGCAGCGCTGAAGGTAATTTCAGCCTCACGCGCTGACAGCAAAGCTTTCTCCATAGCGCGCAGGTCTTTCTTTATGCCCTTAGCATCGGGGTCGGCCGCCAAGGTCACGACGGCCATATCCGCCAGATCACGAACGCGGCGCTGCGCCGCCGTAATATCCGCGCTGACCGCCGCAGCAGATGACATGCGGGCAATGTAGACTGCGCGCGTATCAGGAGCCTTTTTTTTAGCTTTTAATCCGCTTAACAGTACGCCTGCCGCGCTCTGCGCTGTGCCGGGCTTTGTTTGCGTCCATCCGTTTTGGGCGAAATCATAGCTGAGTAATTTAGCACTGCGGCGCAGCGCCAAGCGGTCCCGGCTGTCTGAGGCCTGCGCAGTTGTTTCGCTCGCGCCCGGCATAATTTCTACAGTCGCGCAGCCGCCCAAGCCTAGCCCGGCAGTTAAAACAGCTGTGATTAAAACAGACTTCATTTGGCCTCACCTGACTGACTTGTGTCAATCTTATTATAGTTTCCATATTCCTAGCCAATTAGGCTGAATATATGGTGAATGCCCCACACAAATTTCATTTCGCAGGGCCGGAGCCCGGATTCAAGAGATTTACGCAGAATTACTAAATTGTAATTGAGGCTCGACGCTTGCTATCCGCCGAAGATACCGGCGTAAACCTCCGGAAGGCCCAAGACAGACATCACCAGAATGACAGCGACAGAAATCGGCGCAACAAAGCGAATGAGGAAATACAGCAAGTTAACGAGCCATGACGGAACGCCCAGCGTTTCGTGAATATACATTGCGCGCTTTAATCTCCACCCGACAAACAGCACAAGCAAAAGGCCCGACAGCGGCAGCATAACGGGTCCTGTCAGCCCTTCATCCAAGAAGGTCAGCATTTTGATGGACATGACGCAGGACGCGCCGATTATCCACATAATCACGCCCATAATCAGCGCAGACTTTGCCCGCGTCAGCTCGAATTTTTCTGCAACATAAGCCACTGCCGGCTCGAACAATGAAATAGACGACGTGATGGCGGCAAAGAAAGCCAAGAAGAAAAACGCTGCGCCGACAATATTGCCGCCCGGTACAGAGGACAGCGCCACGGGCAGAGTTTTAAAGAACAAACCCGCACCGGAATTGACGTCTAAACCGTGACTGAAGACGATAGGAAATACAGCCAGACCTGCAATAATCGCGACCAATGTATCCGTCAGAGCAACAAGAATTGCAGACTGCGGAATGTTGACATCGCGCGGCAAGTACGACCCGTAAGTGATCATGATTGCACTGCCGATACCGATTGAGAAAAAGGCTTGTCCGAGCGCATCACTGAAGGTTTTAAAATTCAGCGCGCTCCAATCCGGAGAAAACAGAAACGCCAGCGCGGCGGCGCCGCCGTTTGTTGCCTCGCCCGACTCTGTTGTAATCGGCGTGCCAAATCCGGAAATCAGGCTGTAAAGTGACAGGCCGATTAAAAGCAAAAAGAATACAGGCATCAGGATTTTAGCTGTTGCTTCAATCCCTTTATTGACGCCGCGAGAGACAAGAAACGCTGTAAAAATAACAAATACCGTAAACCAAAACATGACCGTTCCGTGACCGCTGAACCCGCCTTGCGGACCGATGGCCTCAGCATCAAACACAGAGGCAATCTGTGCCGGGTCCATGCCCGAAAACGCGCCCGTGAGGAATTTTGGAATATACATCAAAACCCAAGCGGCGACGACGCAGTAAAAGCTGACAATCAGAAACGCACCGATGGTTCCGACCCAGGCAAAACTTGCCCACCCCTTTGAAACGCCGGAGCGCTCGGCGACATCTTCAACAGAAATAATGGCTGAGGAGGCATTGCCGGCGCGGCCGACAATATATTCGCTCATCAAAACCGGTATGCCGATAAAGACAACGCAGGCCAGATAGACAAAAATAAACGCCCCGCCGCCGTTTTCGCCCGCTTCGGCGGAAAAGCGCCAAAGGTTTCCCAGTCCCACGCTTGAGCCGACGGCGGCCATAATAAACGCAAAACGGGATGACCATTGAGCCGTACCCGGTGAACTTGGAAGCGCTGCCATAAAATTCCCTCATATCTTCTTAATGGCATAACCTTGCAAGGAGTTGGAAAGCGGTCAAGACAATAGCTTGCCGGCGCCTAAACTTTTCGCCCGGCGCAGCTCATGTTTACAAATAATCAACGAATCACTCTTAGGTTGTAAAAATGAGTGACGCAACAGCACGCAATTTTCTATCCCGCAGTGCGGCGGCTCATGATTCACGCATAGCAGAATCTTCCCGGCCCCGGCCGGACAGTCCTGCATTGTCTGACCGGGCAAATCAATGGGGCGTCCCGCCCCCGGCTTTGCCCGGTCAGTCAACAGTCCCAACGCTCCCCCGGACCCGCGCGCTGCGCGTTCTGGTCGCGGAGGATAATTTTGCCAATCAACTCATTGCCAAAACGCTGCTTTTGCGGGCGGGCTATGATGTCACAACAGCGAATGACGGCGCGCAGGCCGCGAGGGTCAGCGCAGAGAAATCCTTTGACCTTATCCTCATGGATATTGAAATGCCGGAGCTGAGCGGTCTTGAAGTGACAGAGCATATTCGCAGCTGCGCGGGGCCCAATCAAAACACGCTGATCGTTGCTCTGACAGCTTACGGTTCCGCTACTCAGCGCTATGTCTATCGGCATTCGGGCATCAACCATGTTTTGACCAAACCGTTTAAAATTGCCCGGCTTGAAACCTTGCTCGGACGGCAAGTGCCGGCCGGCATTCAAACTATTGCGCCCGCGGCGGCCGACAAAGACGCGATGATTGATGAAGAAACGATTGTCCCGTTGCTGGAGGCCGCCGGGAAAGACGGGCTCGCGACTGTTATTAAATCCTATTGGCGCAGCGCCTATGCGCTTCACGCAGATATTCAGGACGCTCATGAGGTGTTTGACCGCGACCGCCTGCAAAAATCCGCCCATGCCCTGAAAGGCGCCTCTATTAATATCGGCCTGCCCGGCATTGCGCGACTGGCGGCTCAGCTGCAAAATGCCAAGACCGAAACGGCCCCGCAACTGCTCAGCGCTTTGGACGATGTTTTAGCAAAATCGCGTAAAGCGCTTAGTCAACGCATGGCACAATCGCCCTAAAGCAAGCTGCCCGTGCCGCGCGGCAATTCCTGATCGCGGTGCAAATGCGCCGAGAGGACAAGGCCAAACCCGGCCATGACGGCGAGCATAACTGTGCCGCCATACGAGACGAGCGGCAACGGCACGCCGACGACAGGCGCCATGCCCATCACCATCGCTAAATTGATGAAAATATAGAGCGCAAATGTTGCGCTGATGCCCATAATTAACAGGCGCGAGAAAACGGCTTTGCACTGCACAGCCCGGTACAGGCAAAGCGACAGCAGGATCGCGTAAAGCACAACCAAAGCCAAACCGCCGGTCATGCCGAACTCTTCGCCAATAACGGTGAAGATGAAATCCGTGCTGTTTTCCGGCACATAATCAAGCTGCGCCTGCGTGCCTTTCATAAAGCCTTTGCCGTTCACCCCGCCGCTGCCCAGCGCGATTTTGGATTGAATAATATGGTAGCTGGCCCCGGTCGGATCCCGCTCAGGGTCAAGAAAGGTAAGCACGCGCTCGCGTTGATAAGGCTTTAAGCCGAAGGTGAAAAACAGCGGCAGCGCAATGGCTGCGGCGACTGCGCCCGTTCCGATAATGCGCCAGCGCACGCCGGACAAAAACAACAGGATAAGCCCGGGCGCAATAATCAAAATCGATGTCCCTAAATCCGGCTGCCGCATCACAAGCACAACAGGCATTGCGATAATAAGCAGGGCGCCGGCGATGCCGAACGGCCCGCTGACTCCCCTGTCAGGCAGGTCGTGATAAAATCTCGCCAGCGCCATAACCACGGCCAGTTTCATAATTTCTGACGGCTGTATGCGGGTAACGCCCAGATCCAGCCAGCGCTGCGAGCCGTTAACACTGACTCCGAAAAACTCAACGCCGATTAAAAGCGCAAGCGCGCCCAGATAGGCCGGATAAGCCGCCCCCATCCAGACGCGAATATCAATCAGCGCTATACCGACCATCAGGAAAAAGCCGAGCATCAGGCGAATAAGATGCTGCTGCGCGCCGGCCGTCCACACACCGCCGGTCGAAGAGAAAATCATCGTCACGCCGACCACGCCGATAACCGTAACCAAGGCCGGCACAAACCAGTCAAGCTGATACAGCTTATCCTTAATCATAAATCCGCCAGCAGGTTTTTGGCCGCGGCTTCGTCAAAACCGTCAGATTGCAGCGCCCGGCCGAGCATAGCCCGCACAATGGTCGCCGCCCGGCCCGCACCTGACTCGCCATGTTCAACAATACAGGACGCAGCAAAACGCGGCGCTTGGTAAGGAGCGTAACCGACAAACAGGCTGTGGTCGCGATATTTCCACGGCAGATCGCGGTTCTTAATAACGCCGGACGCGCGCTCCGCTGCGGAAATGCCGCGCACCTGACCGGTGCCGGTCTTACCTGCCATTTGCGCTTTGGGAATGCCCATGCCGCCGGGCCTGTAAGCCGTCCCGCCCGGCACTTCGCACACGGCATACATGGCGTCGCGGATAAGGTCCAAATGCCCGACATTAATATCCATCATTTCAAAATCCGGAACGGCGTCACCGATGACCAAATGCGGCTGCACGGCTTTTTGCCCGTTCGCAATCCGCGCCGCCATAACGCAAAGCTGCAGCGGCGTCGCCAAAACAAAGCCCTGCCCGATAGAGGCGTTGAACGTATCGCCGGTGCGCCAACTTTCGCCCAGGCGTCTTTGCTTCCACGCATTATCCGGCAAGATGCCGCGCGATTGCCCGGCAATGCCCAAAGGATGGACTTGGCCCAGCCCCATACGCGCGCCCATATCGTTGATTTTCTCCATCCCGATACGCTGCGCGACTTCATAAAAATAGATATCGCAGGACTGCTTTATCGAATTATGCAAGTCAATCGGCCCGTGTCCGCGCCGCTTCCAGCAATGAAACCGCCGATTGCCAAGCTCTGTATGTCCGGTGCAGCGAATTTGTTCGGCCGGGTTAATGACGCCGGCTTCCAGACCGGCCATCGCGACAACCATTTTAAACGTCGAGGCCGGCGGATAAGTCCCGCCGAGGACCTTGTTATATTCCGGCTTTTTGGGGTCCTTATAAAGCTTATCCAAATCCGCTTGAGATATTCCCGACACAAACTTATTGGCGTCATAAAGCGGCATGGATAATAGCGCGCGAAGCTCTCCGGTTTGCACATCCATCAGGGCCGCGCCGCCGGAATCATCCTCAAACTGCTCTGCCGCATAGGCCTGCAAATCAGAATCAAGCGTCAGGTAGACATTCTCGCCGCTGCGCGCGCGGTCCTCGGCTTCGGGCCATTCGCGCACAACGCGGCCAAGCGCGTTAACTTCAACTTTCAGCCGCCCGGCCGAGCCGCGCAGCCGCGCATCGGCCGATTGCTCTACTCCGGTTTTTCCGATCTGAAAGGTCGGTTGACGCAAAAGTGAATCTTTATCTTTTTCAATATCTCTGCGGCTCGGCGTGCCGACATAGCCGACAATGTGAGAAAAAGTTCCGTCCTTAGGGTAATCGCGTGTTTCCCCTGACAGAGGCAAGACCCCCGGCAAATCGGGCAAGTCCAGATTAATCGCCGAGAACGCTTCCCAACTCAGATGATCGGCAATCAAAACCGGCGTGAATTTCCGGTTGCGGGAAATATCTTTACGAATGCGGGCATCTGTCTCCGGGGAAATCGGTACATGTTTTGAAATGCGCAACAGGGTTGCGTCCAAATCGTCAATGCGTTCCGGAATTAAGACCACACGAAAATCTTGGCGATTACCGGCCAACTGAACGCCGTTACGGTCCAAGATACGGCCGCGCGGCGGAACCACCGTGCGAAAATTAAACCGGTTATTTTCCGACAGGGTTCGGTAATCTTCAGCTTGCCTGACTTGCAAATGATACATGCGCGCCGCGAGCCCGCAAAACACAGCCCCGCCCCCTATGCCGAGCAAAATTGTCCGGCGGGCAAAGGTCTGAACATTGTCATTATCGGCGCTCACAACCGGCCTCGCTTCATATAAGGGTCACGCCCGCTTGCGCGATACAGAAACAAACGCAAAGCAAACATGAGCGGAAAACACAGCACAACAAGCAAGGCATTGAAGGCGAGCGCTCTGTAATCCGGCGGCGCGCCCGCGCTGACCCGGCCGAGCAAGCCATAGAGCACCGCAGTCGAAAATATCAAAAAGGCGAAAATCGACCATTGACTGAAAAGCCCGCCGCGCACGCGCCGAACAGTCGGGTCAATAAGAATAAACAGCAAAGTATAAACCAGCATCCATATGCCCAAAGGCCCGCCGGACACCAAGTCCTGCAGCAATCCGATGGCCGCTGCCGACCAAACCGCCGGTGAATAGCGCGATTGGCGCGGCCAGAAAAACAGGATGGCGACGGGCAAAAACATCATTGAGACATTTAGGCTGCCGACGGACACATGCAAAAGAGACAGGCAGATTAAGACGCAGCCAAAGGCTAAAGTTTGCAAAACGACGGATAAGCTTTGCAGCGTGTTATCTGCGCCTCGGTCCATCATGGCTGCGCCTCGTCGGCCGGCGCAGCCTCGCCGCCTTCGACGGCGGCGGTCTGCGGAATAACAGGGTCAGCCTCGGGCGTCGCAATCGGCGTAAAGGGAGAAACCCATATCCAATCCACCGGCGCGTTTTGAGTCAGCAGCCGGGCGCGAAGCTTATCACCGGCGGCATAAACGTCCCCGATCGGAAGGCCGCGCGGCAAGGTCCCGTCATCACCGGAGGTCACAACGCGGTCTCCGATTTGCCAATCCCCGTCCCGTCGAAACTCCAGAGTCGGCGCGTCCGTATTGTCCCCGGACAAAATGGCCCGTCCGCGGCTGCGCTGTGACATGACCGCAACGCGGCTGTTTAAATCCGTCAGCAGCAAGACCCGTGACGCGGTTTGGCCTGTGCGAACAACCCGGCCGTAAAGCCCGTTGACGGTCATCACGGCGTCACCGTCTGATACGCCCTTGGCCGCGCCGGCGTTAATCAGCGCCGATTGCACAAACGGACCCTTGGTCTCGCTGACGGCGCGCGCGGCAATGCGCTTGTCAGTATTAAGCGTTTCAATGTCGGCATTTAAAACTGTTTCCAGATAGCTGACCTGCTCGCGCAAGGACAGCATTTCGGCCTCGACCTGTTTGAGCCGGGTCAGCTCCGATTTAAGCATTTCATTTTCCGAAACCGTACCGAAATGCCGGCCAATAGAGGCGCTCAGGTTCTCGGCGCCGCGCACCGGCATAGATACAAAAGACACGATGCGCCCTGCCCCGCTTTCCGCCGGCCCGCGCACTGTGCCCAGCGGCTCTCTGCCGTTCAGGCCCAAGAAAAATACAATCAAGGCTAACAGAAACGCCATAACGGACGCGCGGCGCACAATGGCGCTGCGGCGTTTTTCCTGTCTTCGGCTGTAGTGGCCTCGCGCCATTTAAGGCTCCGTCAATAAGCCCTGCAGTATCGGGCTAAGCGTTCGCGTCCAGAACGTCTTTCCATTTTTTCAGATTCTCAACAACTACGCCCGACCCGGCAACCACGCAGAACAGCGGGTCTTCGGCAATCGATACGGGCAAGCCTGTGCGGTTACGCAGTTCAATATCCAAATTACGCAAAAGTGCGCCGCCGCCCGTCAGCATAATGCCTTTATCGACAATATCCGCAGCCAGTTCCGGCGGCGTGGCTTCGAGCGCGTTTTTAACGGCTTCAACGATTTGTTCGACCGGCTCCGCCAGGCTTTCGGCAATCATGGCCTCGGTCACGCGAATTTCGCGCGGCACGCCGTTCATCAGGTCGCGGCCCTTAATGTTGACCGTCATGCCTTCATTATCGGCCGGCATGGTCGCAGAGCCGATTTCTTTTTTCACTTTCTCCGCGCTGCGCTCACCGAGCAGCAGGTTTGTTGTGCGGCGAATATATTGGATAATCGCGTCATCCATTTTGTCCCCGCCAACGCGCACGGATCGCGAATAGACAATCCCGTCCAAAGACAGAACGGCGACTTCTGTTGTGCCGCCGCCAATGTCGACGACCATAGAGCCGGACGGTTCGTGAATAGGAAGACCTGCGCCCAGCGCCGCAGCCATAGGCTCGCTGATAAGATAAACCTTGCGCCCGCCCGCCGCTTTCGCGCTTTGGTAAATGGCCCGCTTTTCGACGGCCGTTGCGCCCGAAGGCACGCAAATGACAACTTGCGGACTGACCATACGGCGGCGGTTATGAACTTTCTGGATGAACCATTTAATCATCTCTTCGGCGACTTCAAAGTCCGCAATCACGCCGTCTTTCATCGGGCGGATGGCTTCGATATTTTCCGGCGTGCGGCCCAGCATCATCGCCGCGTCAATCCCGACGGCATGAATTTCTTTGCGCCCGTTCTTTTGCGAATAAGCAACAACCGACGGTTCATTTAAGACAACGCCCCGGCCTTTGGCATAAACCAAGGTGTTGGCCGTGCCGAGGTCGATGGCAATATCGGCAGACATAAATCCGAAAAGATTAGGCAACATATTTTGTCTTTCCGGCCGCGCCGACCGAATCAGAGTGAGAGACCGTCGAGAATCATCACAAAAGGTTTAGAGAGATTTAATCTGTTATTGCCGGCGCGCGCTCAAAAAGCAAGCGCAGGGGTGAGAAAACTCGCTTTATGGGCTTAAATTTTCTTTGGATTTCAACCGTCTGCGCGCAAACAGCATGCCGGCCGTAATCACCGCCAAAAATGCGGCCAATCCCAAACCGAAAACCAACGGCCGGCCTTGCAGCGCGCCAAGCAGACTTTGTCCTAAAAAAGCGACAGCTGCGATTTTCGGAATTATGCCCAGCGCCGTGCCGCCCAGAAATGCCGGCAGGGTCATGCGCGAGACGCCGGCCGCCATATTGACCAGTAAAAACGGTCCCGTCGGGACAAGCCGCACCATGAAGCTTGTGACAAACCCGTTTCGCTGCACCATTGAAATCATGCGGTTGACCAAAGCGCCGCCATAGTTTCGCACGCGCTGCGCCCCGATGGCTCTGCCAATCATAAAATCAACCGTGGCAGACACCATGGCGGAAATCCAAGAATATACAAATCCGTAAAGCGGGCCGAACGCGACGACGGCCCCGGCAATCAACGCCCATTGCGGCACGCCGATAAAGGCGGCCAGCGTGAACACAGCAATACAGACCGGCAATCCCCACGGCGAGTCCGAGACAGCGCCAAACAGGGTTTGAAGCGCGCCTTCATTAAGGCCGAGATATTTACGCCCCAGTAAAATCATCGCTACCGCCAAGCCAAACATTAAGACCGTGACGCCGATAGCGCGCAAAGCCTGCTTGTCGAGCTGCGTGATGAAATTGCGAATACTCATATATCTAAGGCTTAGCCTATCCGCTCTGCAGAGCAATAAAATTTAAAGGGGCTATGCGGGCACGCGGCGGATATCGCGGCGAAACGCGGCAATGTCATGCGGGCCGGCCGCCTTCGGCCAATCCGGAGCCTGCCCGCGAAACCAAGTATATTGCCGCTTGGCAAAGCGCCGGGTTTCGCGCTTGGCCGCTTCCAGCCCGTCTGCCTCGCTGACAGCGCCGGCCTCTATCGCCATAAGCTCGCGCAGGCCAATCGCTTTCATCGCCGGCAGCATCGGATCCAGATTGCGCGCGGCCATTGCCCGCGCCTCATCAAAGCCGCCGGAGCGCGCCATGCCGTCAAAACGCGCATTAATCCGGCCGTAAAGCGCGTCGCGGTCAGGCAGCAGCACAAGGCCGCGCCAATAGCCGCGCGGTATAACAGGCTTGGTTTGCGCCTGCCAAACGCTCAGGGGCTTATCGGTTCCCAGCGCGACTTCCACAATGCGTAAAAGCCGCTGCGGATCATCGCCGAGCACGCGCGCGGCCGCGGCCGGGTCCAGTCGCTCTGCCCGCTCGCGCAGCGCGCCTATGCCGGTCGATAAGACCTGCGCGGCCTGCGCCTTACCGGCATCATTGGGCGCCGGCACTTGCGCAAGGCCTTCGGTCAGCGCTTTGAAATAAAGTCCGGTGCCGCCGGTCACAATCGGGACGCGGCCGCGCGCCAGAACGTCCAAAATGACCGGCTGCACATCATGCAGCCACGCACCGACAGAATAGCGAACGCTGCTGTCGATATGCCCGAACAGATGATGCGGGACCTGCGCCTCCTCATTCGCGCTCGGCCGGGCCGAGAGCACGCGCAAATCGGCGTAGACTTGCAGCGCATCGGCATTAATCACCTCCCCGCCCAGTGATTTTGCCAGCTCAATCGCCAGCGCGCTCTTGCCGCTCGCCGTCGGGCCTGCAATACACACCACCTGATTCATTTTTTGCCCTGTCATAGAAGGTGTGTAGCCGTGACCGATAAGAATTTAAAGACCGTAACCGTCGTGCTTGCAGCCCGTGATGAGGCCGCTTTGGTGGCTGCCGAGGCCCTGACCTTCGGCCCGGCGCTCGACGCGGCAGATTACAAAGTTTTGTCCGAAGGCCGCGCCTTTGAAGTCAGCGTCAAAACCCCGGACGGCGCGCAGTTTCAAAATAATTTGACGGCGCGCCTGAAAAAAGACGGCGTCGCGGCGGATGTCTGCGTGCAGCCGGCCGGCAATCGCCGCAAGGGTCTTTTGATTTGTGATATGGACTCCACGCTGATTGGGCAGGAATGTATTGACGAGCTGGCCGATTTTGCCGGCGTGAAAGCCTACGTGTCTGAGATCACCGAGCGCGCCATGCGCGGCGAGCTGGATTTTGAAGACGCGCTCAAGGAACGGGTCGGCCTGCTGAAAGATTTGCCGCTGGATACGCTGCAAAAATGTTTCGAGCAGCGCATCACCCTTAATCCCGGAGCCGATATGCTGGCGAAAACCATGGCGGCAAACGGCGCCAAGACGATGATTGTCTCCGGCGGCTTTACCTTCTTCTCACAGCGCATTGCGAGCGCCGCAGGCTTTGCGGAGCATCAGGCCAATATCCTGCTGGATGACGGCGCAGTCCTGACCGGCGCAGTTCAAATGCCGATTTTGGGCCGCGAAGCCAAGCGCGAAGCCTTAAAAGCGCGCGCAAGCGATATTGGCGGGCCGGGCAATGCGGTCGCGATCGGTGACGGCGCCAATGATTTGGCGATGATACAGGCGGCCGGTCTCGGGATTGCTTACTATGCCAAACCGGCCGTAGCGGCGGCGGCGCATTGCGCGATTAATCACACAGATTTAACCACGGCCCTGTTTTTCCAAGGCTATAGCGAGGATGAATTTGCAGCCTAATGAAATTCCTGCGCGCCGAGGCCATCCAGTTTTTCCAAAAGATAATCCCCGTCAGCATCTGAAAATGCCGGCTCTGCGTGCAGAAGACTGTCCATGACGCGGCGACGGAAGAAATCAGTGTCATAGTCCAATCCGGCCGTCTCAAATTCACGAAAAACTCCGGCCGCAACGCGCAGAATATGAATATCGAGACCGCCCATGCCGGCGCGCTGCGCTAATGCTGTCAGTCCCATATCGCCCGGCGCGTAAAGCATTAAAGCCGCTTTGGCCGGCGTAATTTCGGCCCGCCTCGCCAGCGCATATTGCGTCAGCCGCATATATCCGCAGCCCGCGGAGCGGGCGATAAAGGCCGACGTCAACCGGTCTTCCCTGTCCATATTGCGCGCAAACTGCGCAATCGCCGGCCCGCGCGTCATGTCGGCGCAAAGTGATAAAGCGGCGCGTTGCCGGGCATTTTCAACAATTTCGGCCGCATCAGTTTGTGACAGGCCATGCTCACCCGTAAGACTTTTTACCAAGGCAGCCGCCATAGCGCTCAGCGCTTTTTCGGCAATATGGGCCGGGACATCGCCCGCCCTAATAAGCCCGTCCTGCACAGGCGCGCTTAACGGAGCGGCGACGCAGGTTCCGGCCTCGCGCAAAACATGGTCATTGGCCGCCAAGGAAGACGGCGTTAACGCCGCCCGAAATGAAATAAGGGAAGAGTGAACCGAGACTGTAACCGAGCTTATCCGTCCGGGGCGCGGCAGTTTAGAGGCCGCCCGCGACTTAAGCACCGATTGAACATCCGCAAAGCCGAGGGAAAAATCGCCGCCATGACCCAAAGAAAAATCACCGTAGAGCGCTTGCCGGGTCTTGTCGTCAATCGCGGGGGCGTTTTCAGTCGCAATACACAGGTTTTGCAGCAGCCGGCGTTCAAGCTCCGGCGTGACATAGTTCATAATGGCGGCAGCGCGTAATTTGTCTGCTTCTACCGGTGACCGGTCGCGTTTGGTTTGGGCGGCGTGTTTAAGCACATCTGCTGTTTTATCTGACATGCGCATACATACCGCACGGGCGTAAAAATTTACTTACGAGCGCGACAAGATTTTAATTTCAGGAAAAACCCGGGAATGGTACCGCCTCTCAGTCTTGAACTGAGGACCTCCGGTTCCACAAACCGGCGCTCTAACCAGCTGAGCTAAGGCGGCACTTATTCACGGTGCACATCAATCGGCCATTGCCCTTTGATGCGGCGCGGAACTTATGCCAAGCGCGCCCGCCCTGCAAGCCGTTAAACAGAGAAACGCATAAAAAAACCCGCCTGAAATAAAGGCGGGTTTTAAACTCATGATGTCGGCCTTAGGCCCAGCCGTTCGCCTTGATGTAATCATGCAAATCACGGGCGCGGCGCGCGGGATCCGGGTGGGTCGACATCCACTCCGGTACACGTTTTGTGTTGTTTTCGGCCATTTTTTCCCAAAGACGCACGGACTCCATAACGTCATAGCCGGCATTGTGCATGTATTTTGCGCCAAGCTTATCCGCCTCAAGCTCGTGCTTGCGGGAATAGCGCAAGATAATGCCATATTGCAGGCCCAGACCCAAAGCCGCGCCGAGCATTTGGCTCTGCGTATTGGCTTGTTTCACGCATTTCTGAACTTCGTTAAACTCTGCGCGGGTCATGCCGCCGCCGGACGCGCGGTATGCGGCGTCCATTTTGCGGCACCGGTCCATCAATTTTGAAGCGCCATAGGCACCGCCGATTTGAGACACTAAGCCTCCGGCCATTTGCTGGCTGACGCGCTCTGCGGCGTGGCGGCCGGAAACGTGACCGACTTCGTGGCCCATAATCGCTGCGATTTGAGAATCGTTATCGGTAAAGTCCATCATGCCTTTATAAAAGCCGACGCGGTTGCCGGGCAAAACGAAGGCGTTTTTCGTGTCGCTGTCAAAAACGGCATAGTCCCAAGTTTGATCGCCGCGGCCCGCACCTTTGGAAATCCGGTCACCGATCTGCTTAATACGATTTGTGTAACGGGGGTCAGTGGAGACTTTTTGCTTGCTCTTCGCTTCGGCCCAAGATGACGCCGCCATTTGGTTAAGCTGTGCATCAGAAACCAGAATGAACTGCCGCGCGCCGGTTTCAGCGTTTGTGGAACACCCTGTCGCGCCGGTTGCGTAAACAACGGCTGTACCGGCCGCCAGACCTTGCACCAATTGGCGCTTTGAAAGCATAGCCTGAAATTCCGGGTCATGACTTTCAATTTCTTCATGATGGTCGCACATATTTTGTTCCTTCCGATAAACTCACCCCGGACTTGCCCTATGGATGTCTTGCCCCTGTTAATTGGTGCATAGTTCTTTATTAACCATATATGATATTCACCCTGAATACAGGTTGAACAGCATATTAACACAGTTAAGCGGAACCTGTTCCCATTCGCAAGGGTTAGGTTCGTAATGACAATGCCGCCAATTTTGAAAAGACTGTTATGAAAAAACTGTTGATTATCCCCGTTGCGCTCATCGTTCTGCTTGTCGCGGCTGTCCTTATATTGCCCGGCCTGATACCGTCTGACGTCTATAAAGACAAAATCAGCGAGCAGGTCAGCAAATCGCTCGGCCGCGACATTACGATTGCGGGCGATGTTGATGTCTCTGTATTTCCGCGCATTTCGGCTAATGTTGCCGATGTTACGATTAAAAACCCGGACGGCTTTGACGGCCCGGCTTTGGCGTCGATGGACGCGCTGTCTGCCAAAGTGAAGCTTATGCCGCTCCTGTCAAAACGGGTCGAGATTGACAGTTTTGAGCTGGTAACGCCGCGAATCAACCTGATAAAAACGGCCGACGGACGCATGAATTGGTCCGCCGCCAAGGCCGACGCACAGCCCAAGTCATCAGAAGACGGGTTTAAACGCAATCGCGATGCCGGTTCGCTTCAGGCGTCATTGGGCGTTATGGCCATAACTGACGGCGTCGTCACCTATACTGACGCGAGCGCAAATACAAACTACAGCGCGCGTGATGTGAATGTGACCCTGACCGCGCCGCAAATGACCGAGCCGGTGTCCCTGAACGGCGATCTGACATTTGACGGGATTGCGATGACAATCTCCGGCACGCTCGATACGCCGGACGCTTTTTTATCCGGCCGGGAGACGCCTTTCGAGATTGATTTAAAATCGGGGGCCGGCGATGTAAAAGCGTCGGGCCGGTTTGAGGCCTCTGACGCGATAGCTCTGCGCGCACGTCTTGATGCTGATATTCCGGACACGCAGAAACTGATTGCCTTGGCGGGACGGGACATTCCTTATGCGGATCTGGCAGACAGCGGAAAAATCACCGGCGATATCAATTATTCGCCTGCCGGCTTTGCCATGACTGATGCCAATGTCGCCCTGACCGGCCGTCTTATCGACGGCACGTATAAAGGCAGTTTTTCAACCCTGTCCGGGGCCAAGATTGACGGGGCCATTGACGCCGATGTCAAAAACCTTCCGGCGCTGATAAAGGCCGTCGATCAGGATATTCCCTACGTAGATTTGGCAGACAGCGGAAAAGTTACCGGCGATATCGCTTATTCGCAGGCCGGCTTTGCCCTGACAAATGCCAATGTCGCGCTGACCGGTCCGCTTATCGACGGCACGTACAAAGGCAGTTTTTCAACCCTGTCCGGGGCTAAAATTGACGGAGCCATTGACGCCGATGTCAAAGATCTTCCGGCGCTGCTGCGGGCCGTAGAACAGGATATTCCGCAAGCCGCCTTGATTAAGACGGCCAATTTGAAAGCCACGCTTGGCGGATCGCCGGACGCTCTTGCAATTTCTGATGTTGACCTGACCGCCAAAGGCGACGCATTAACGGCAGACTATAAAGGCGGACTGACACTTGCGGGCGCGCCATCCCTGTCAGGCACGTTTTCTGCTGATGTATCTGACACGAAAGCGGTTACAGACGTTTTGGCGATTGACATTCCCGCGCTGAAAGCTGCGCAGTCTTTGACTGTTTCCGGTGAAATTTCCGGGCCGGCAAGCGCGCCAAAAGTTGAAAATATCACGGCGAAAGCGGGCGGCGAAAATCTGGATATTGATTTTACCGGCACTTACGCGGGCGGCGATGCTGCGGCGCTTACCGGCGCTTTTGAAGCCGAGATAAAATCCGTCGAAACCTTTGCCCAAACCGCGCAGATTGAGCTGCCTTACGCCAATATTATCGGCGGCATTAAAGCAAGCGGCAATCTGGCCGGCCCGGTGTCAAAGCTGACAGTCGCCGACCTGAATGCCGGCACAACCGGCGGGCTGCTGAGCGCAAGTTTTGACGGCGGCACAGTGACCCTCGGCGACGCGATTGCTGTATCGGGCGCGATGAAAATTGAAACGGACTCTGTTCGCGCTCTCGCGGCGGCGACCGGAACTTCCCTGCCGGAGGGCGATATATTCGGCCCGTTTTCACTCAGCGGCAATGTCGGCGGGACAGCGGACAATATGCGGTTTGATGATGCGGCGCTGTCATTTGACGCGATACAAGGCACCGGCGCATTTGCTATGAATACGGCCGGCGCAAAACCGATGATCACCGGTAATCTGAACATCTCAAGCGGTCTCGACCTTGCGCCTTATGCAGCCAAAAGCACGTCGCAAAATAAGACCGGCGGTTTGAAACCGTGGAGCGAGCAGCCCTTGGATTTATCTCCGCTTCGGGCCGTTAATGCCAATTTGGAATTATCAACGCCGTTTATCAAAACTGACCGGCTTGAGCTGGGACAAAGCGAAATCCGCGCCGTTGTTAAAGACGGTAAGCTGACGGCGAAAATCCCGGGCGCGCAGCTTTACTCCGGCACGGGCGATGTCACTGTTGTCTTGGACGGCAGCGGGAGCGTTGCGGCCGCGAGCATGGACGTTGCGTTAAACGATTTGTCTGCGCCAAGCTTTTTAGGCGCGGCGGCCGGGTTTGACAAAGTCACCGGTTTAACCTCGACCAATATTTCAGTCTCCGGCCGGGGCGCGACCCAAGCGGCCCTCATGAAAAGCCTGAACGGCAGCGGTAAATTCGATCTGACCAATGGCGCTTTGCAAGGCATTGACTTGGGCGAATTTCTGGGCGGCATTGAGAGCGCCTGGACGAATAAAAATCTGCCGTCCGGTATCGGCCCGGGGCAAGTCACGGCCTTTAAAGATTTGCTCAGCGGGTTTGAGATTGTGAACGGCGTTGTCACCGTCAAAAATTTCAAACTGTCAGGCAAAGGCATTCTCGCCGAAGGCGGCGGCACGCTTGATATCGGCAATCAGAAAATCGATTTCAGCCTGCGTCCGCGCTTAACGGACGACGCCGGATTACCCAAAGGCAGCGGCCTTGCGGGCTTTGGTATTCCGGTGCGCTTATCCGGCGGATTTAATAATGTGAGCGCCGGGCTTGATACCGATCTGCTTAAAGACATTGTCTCCGCGCGGGCCAAAGCCAAAGCGGCGGATGAGATTAAGGATCGCGTCGGCGGGCCGCTGGGCGATATTTTGGGCGGCGTGATTGGCGGCAGAGCTCCTGCTCCGGCCCCTGCACCCGCACCTGCGCCTGCGCCTGACACACCACCGGCGTCCGGTGACGACGCGCCTGCCGAAGCCGCGCCCGAAGAAGCCCCCAAAAAGAAAAGTGATGAAGAAAAAGCTTTGGAACTGCTCGGCGGACTTTTCGGCGGGAAAAACTAGCCGCGCTGAAACGGATAAAAATCACGCCCCAGATTAAGCAGGCCGGTCAGTTCATCCAGAGCCGTAAAGCTCTCGGTCATTAAAGCCGGATCACCGATATCATCAGGCGCGAGCGCTTCGCGGTAATGCGTCGTCACCCAAGCGCAAAGCCGGTCATATTTATCATCGGTCAGGAGCATGTCCGGATTACAGGTTTTGCGCTCGGCCTCTGTCAACACGACGCGCAAACGCAGGCAGGCCGGGCCGCCGCCATTGCGCATGGATTGGCGCACGTCGACATAGGTCACCGCGCCAATGGGGCCCTTGCCTGCCACCATTTTATCGCAAAACGCTTTTGTGCTCGGCGTTTCGGCAGTCTCCAGCGGCGCAATCAAGGTCAGCCTGTCTTCGCCCGGCATAGCGACAAGCATAGAGTTAAACAGATAAGCCTTAATCGCATCCGCTATCGGAACCTCGCTGTCCGGGACTTCAACAAATTGCGGATCAAAAAGGCCTGAGGCAGCTTTCGTTATATCGTCTTTCATGGCCGGCGTGTCATCAAAGGCCAGCTCATGGTAAAACAGCGTCTCCAGCGCGCCGACACAAACCACATCATTATGAAAAGCGCCGGCATCAATGGCGCGTTTTGATTGGCGGGCAAAGACCGTTCGCGGCGCGCTCAATCCGTGCCGGCGCGCAATCGCGCGGCTTGCATCCAAAGTCTGGCGGGCCGGAAACTTCGTCAGCTCGCAGTCATCACCAGCGGCGCGGCCGTAAACAAACAGCTCCACCCCCGCCTTGCCGTGATTGGCGCACAGGCGCACATGGTTGGCCGCGCCTTCATCGGCGAAATCACCTTGCCCGGGCAAAGCGTTATGGACCGCCGCAAACGGAAATGCAGCCTCAAGCGCCCTGCGCGTTTGCGCGTGCTCAAGCGACCTATGCAGCATGGTCGACAGGTTCGCCGGCGTCAGATGAAGCCGGCCGTCCGCGCAATCGGCAGACGGGCTGACAGTCGCCGCATTTGCCGCCCACATGCTTGATGCCGAAGACAGATTGCGCAAGAGGCGCTTATCAGAGCGCCACGCCGCGCGCACCATGTCTTCCGGCGTGCCGCTAAATCCCAGCGCCCGCAGGGCCGCAATATCAGGGCGCGCCTGCGGCGGCAAAATACCCTGCACCAATCCCGCATCCGCCATGGCTTTCATCTTCGCCAGACCTTGAAGGGCGGCTGCGCGCGGACTCGCGACCAAACCGGCATTATTGGCAGAGGCTAAATTGCCGGCAGACAGCCCGCCATAATTATGGGTTGGCCCGATCAGGCCATCAAAATTTGCTTCGGACGCGCTCATGACGATATCCCTTTCGATGCAATCGGGTTCAGCGCCGGCGATATTTGGCTCGCCATCGGCCAAGCGCAAAAATCTGCCGCATAATAAGCCCCCGGATTATGATTGCCTGACGCTCCCGGCCCGCCAAACGGCAGCGCGCCTGATGCGCCTGTCGTCGGACGGTTAAAATTAACAACGCCGGCCTGAATATCGCGAGAGAACTGATCCCATAAAGACCCGTCATCGGAAATCAGCCCTGCGGCCAATCCGAATTTTGTGTCATTCGCAATCTCAATCGCGGCGTCAAAGCTTTCGGCGCGAATAATCTGTAAAACAGGACCGAAAATTTCCTCATCGGGAATTTGCTCGCCTGTGACATCGACAATGTGCGGCCGGATAAACGCCCCGCCGCGCATTGTATCAATCCCGCCCGATACAATTATCTTCCCCGGTAATTCCGCCGCAGATTTTGCAACGTAGCCGGCAATATCCGCGCTGATCAGCGGCCCCATAAAGGCGTCATCATCAAAGCTGCCAAGCGTTATTTTTGATGTCATATCGGCCAAAGCCTCAACAAGTTTATCACCCGCTTTTCCGGCCGGAACAATCAATCGCCGCGCGCATGTGCAGCGCTGCCCGGTTGTAATAAAGACAGACGGAATAATGACGCTCGCCGCCGCTGCCGCGTCGCCCGCCTCCCACGCAATCAGCGGATTGTTACCGCCCATTTCCAGCGCCAGAACAATCTCGGGCCGGCCGCCAAATTGCTTATGAATCATTGCCCCGGTTTTGGCCGAGCCGGTGAACAGCACGCCGTCAAGCTCGCCGTGCGCCAAGACCGCTTCGCCGGTGACCCGCGCGCCTTGGACAATATTGACGACGCCCGGCGGGAAACCCGCATCATGATAAGCCTGCACCAAGGCCGCGCCCGTTGCGGGCGTTTGCTCGCTCGGCTTAAAGACAATCGTATTGCCCGCAATCAACGCGGGAATAATTTGACCGTTCGGCAAATGCGCGGGAAAATTATACGGCCCCAAAACGGCAAAAACGCCGTGCGGGCGATGACGCAGACGGGCGCTGCCAAAATCGGTATCAAGATCGCGGCCGCCTGTGCGCTCTTCATAGGCTTTGATTGAAATATCAACTTTAGGCGCCAAAACGCCGGCCTCGCCTGTTGCGTCCCAAAGCAATTTCCCGGTTTCGCGGGAAATCAGCGCGCCAATCTCATTCTTGCGCTCAGCGGCAATCGCCTTAAAGCGCAAAGCAATATCTATACGCTCACTGACGGGCCGCTTTGACCAAGATGCAAAGGCGCGGCGCGCCGCCGCAAACGCGGCGTCGACATCAGCCGCCCCGGCCGCCGGACCGTCCCAAACAATATCGCCGGTGGCAGGGTCTGCGGATTGAAAACTTACGCTCATTTAAAACTCCTGACGCGAACAGTGCCGCCTGTTTTGATTTTCAGCGCCTGCGCGCAGGCGGCATCTATGACGATATGGTCGTCATTGATGACAGCCGCTGCTGAGACGGCGCGAAAATCTTTGACGCGATCATTACTGATAAGCAGGGCCGGGCCGTCGCCGGTGTCGCCGATTTTTGCCGGCAAAACCCGCGATTCCCGAACGGTTTTCAGCTTATCCCGCTTGACATGCATGCTCGGCCCGCCGTCGAAAATATCAATCATGCGATCATAGTCGAAGCCCTCGGCTTCCAAATATTTTCGCGCGCCTATGCCCGCCGGATGGGTTTTGCCGATAACCGCTTGGGCCTCTTTAGGCAAAAGCTGAACATAGATCGGATGAGACGGCATCAGATCAACGATAAACTCATTATCCGTCTGCGCGGATATTTCATCGGCTTCAGAGAAATCCATACGAAAAAAAGGCCGCCCGACAGCGTTCCAAAAAACGGATTCGCCCTGCTCGCTGACATGGCCGCGCAGTTCTGAAATAACGGTTTGTGAAAAGCGCTGCGGCGCGCCCGCAATTAACATATAGCGAGCGCTCGCGATTAATCGCCCTGCCCCGGTGCCGCGCATTTCAGGTTTCACAAACAAACTTCCGACTTCGCTCGCCCCGGAATAATCATTGACTAAAACAAGCATATCCATGTCAAAACGCCGATTTACGGCTTTGGACGATTGGGTCTGTCGCAAAATCTTATAGTTAAAATACGGGCCGTCCGTGCCGACAGCGCCTTTAATACTGCTCACGCCGACAATTTCACCGGTCTGCGTATCTTCGAGCATCAGCAAATATATTTGAGCCCCGGGCTCATTTATTTGCGCGGCAAAGGATGCCTTGGACTTTTTCAGCTTTTTTAAAAGCCGGTCATCAGAAACCTGTAATGACGTAAAGCCGGGGCCGGCAAGCCGGGCCAAATCTTTAAATCCGTCAAAATCTTCCGGCGTCGCCGGGCGCGCACATAACATCAGCCCGCCTCCTGCATTGCCAGACGTTTCACCGCGCGGGCGTCAAATTCTCCGCTCGCCAGTTTAAGCAGTATCAGCGTCGACAAACGCGCGCGTTCGGCCAAGCTGTCCACTTCCATAAATTCCTGATCAGAATGAATATTACCGCCGCGTACGCCCAGAGTGTCCACATTCGGGCAACCGCTTGCCCAAAGATTATTGCCTTCGCAAACGCCGCCGCTCGGCGACCAAGCAATTTCCAAACCCAGCGCGCCGCCGGCCTGCTTTACCCAATCAAAGACTTGCGCATTGGCCGGGGCCATAGGCTTTGGCGGGCGGGAAAACCCGCCGGTCAGCTCTGCTGAAATGCCGTCTTCGGCATCGATTTGCGCGACCAGATCATCGATCTGCGTCTGAATCCAATGCGTATCATCGGCAGCGATCATACGGACGTTAAACCGGGCAATGGCCAATTCGGGCACAATATTGTTAGCCCCGCCCCCATCAATCTTTGCGATGTTAAACGTCACGCCGTCGCGCTGTCCGTTCAGCGCGTCAAGCTTGGCCACAAAGCGAGACGCTGCGGCAATGGCATTGCGCCCCAAATGATGGTCACGGCCGGCGTGCGCGGCCTTGCCTTTGATAATAACAGCAAAATTTCCGCTCCCCTTGCGCGCGCCGGCAAGGGTTCCGTCTGCCAAAGCGGGCTCATAGGTCAAGCCTAAATGACTTTTCCTGCCCAGCTCTGCCAAGAGCGGCGCCGAGCCCGGGGATCCGATTTCTTCATCCGGGGACAGCAGGACATTATAGCCGATATTGCCGCCCCTCGGCGAGCGTTCGAGCATTTCCAGCGCGGTGAGCATAACTGAAATCCCGCCCTTCATGTCCGCCACGCCGGGGCCGCGCAGGCGGGTTTCGGACAAATAGTCCGGCTTTTGAAAATGATAATCCGCCGGAAATACGGTGTCGTAATGCCCCGTAAAGACGATTTGTATCGGCGCCTGCGGGCGCTGCGTGATCAAAAGCGCCGGCTCGTAATGAGTCAGTTTTTTTCTCCCGGCTGCGTTAACAGATTCGCTCGGGCTTAAGGCGCGCTCGGTAATAGCGGCGCCCGTCGCAGTGAAGGCTTTGGCCAGAAGGACGCGCATTTCTTTTAAGCCGGCGGCGTTGCGGCTGCCCGAATTTACGGCCGACCACGCTTCAAGCCGGGTCATTAAGCCCGCCTGTAACGGCGTAATTTTATCCAAGATAGATTGCTCTTCTTGCGTAACACGTAAGGTCATATATCCGCCTGAAATTTATCGATATGACAAATATAGTGTGCTTATTCGCGCGATAACAGACGCAATCTGAAACCGTAGCTCCCTAAATTGATATCAAACCGTTCGTCATTTATGCACATTGCACCCGTTAAAAAGCCCGCCCCGCAAAGCGGAACGGGCCGAAGATTTAATGCAGGTCAGCAGACCTAGAATGCGTTGGTCGGGACCAAGCGAATAACGACTTCTGAACGGCGGTTCAGCGGTTCGCGTACGCCGTCTTCTGTCGAAACGGCCGGACGCTCTTCGCCGTAACCGGTTTTGCTGATGCGCGCAGAGTCGACGCCGCGTGCGACCAGAGCCGCAGACACAGTGTCAGCACGACGGTTTGACAAGGCCACATTATAGGCGGCCGCGCCGGATGTGTCGGTAAAGCCTTCAACGGTTACGCCTGATACGCCGCATTGCTGCGTGTAAACAGAGGCTTGGTCGATGACGGCTTGCGCTTGGTCGGTCAGACGCGACTGATCCCACTCAAAGTAGACCACAAACGGAACGTCACCTTGGTCACAGATTGACGCTTGCTGCTCCACAATAACAGGCGGCGGCGGCGGGGGTGGCGGCGTTGGGCAAGAGGCTTGGTCAAAGACTAAGCTTCCGTCAAAACACTGGATTGTCGGCTGCTCGACTACAGGCTGCGGCTCTGCAGGACATTGGGCAAAGCTGTCGCGCAAAGATCCGTCCCAACACGTAATCTGCGCCGGCATCACAGGAGCAGGCGGCGTAACCACAGGCGCGACAGGGGCCGCTCTGTTGCCAAGCTGCAAGCGGAAGCCGGTCATAATTTGGTGTGCGCCAATGTCAGCCAAATCAACAGAAATCGGTGCCGCCGGATTGAAAGTGGCGAGTCCCGGGCGAACCAAAGTTTGGCGCGTACCGTCAAAATCCATGTCGCTAGCGCTGATATAACGATACTGCGTGTCCCATGTCAGGCGATCGGAAATGTCATAGCCAAGACCTGCAATCAGGTTCCAGGCAATCTCAGTGGCTTCGTCAGAGACAGCACACCGGTCATTACAGACAGGTGACGTCACAGATGCAGACGTGTTCGGATCGACAAAGTTATGCGACACGGCGTCAAGCTTACCTTGCATTATGCCGACACCGGCGCCCACAAACGGGGTCCAGCGACTGTCATTTTCCAAATCGCGAATTATGTTAAACATCAGCGTATTGGCACGAAACTTTGCAGAAGAGCTCGGCGTGTTGTCGATAGCGCCTAAGTCATTCCACATAGAGCCCCCATCCAGCTCTAAGCGCCAATCATTGCCCATATCGTAACCGATACCGATTGAACCGGCACCATTGCCTTCGGCTTGGACGTCACCGGTCATGCCATCTGATAATTCCATATCTGTAAAGGCGCCGTAGCCGAAGTTACCGCGCAGATACCAGCCTTTGTCATTATCAACAGATTGCGCAAACGCTGCTGTCGGGGCTGCTAAGATCGCTGCCGTCGCGGCGGCGCTTAATAAAAACTTTTTCATGTATTTTCTCCTGAGTTTGCACTGAAATATTTGAGTGCAGAACATAATTCTGAAAACGCGCAATAACCGGCAAAGTTCCCGTAAAATCTTAATTCTGCATATTCGTGGTTTAAAGGCTGATTGTGTCGCCTATATGACCGAAATGACCGCTTGCAAAACCGGATAATGGTCTTGCGCTCATAACCACAAAAAAAGCCCGGCCTCTGTGGCCGGGCTTAATAACTTAAAGCTGCTGTTCAGACTTAAAAGGCAGACGCAACAGAGTCGAGGCGAATGCCGACTTCAACGCGGCGGTTAAGCTGCTCTTTAACGCCATCCGCTGTCGGGACGAACAGATCTTCTTCGCCGCGGCCGTCAGTGGTGATCAGCTCGGACGGAACGCCCAGAGAAACCAGTTCGGCTTTGACATTTTCAGCACGGCGGCGTGACAGACCCAGATTATAGGCTTTAGAGCCGACTGTATCTGTGTGACCGACCAAGCTTACGCTGCCAACCTGACAAACGTCAGAGATGTCGAGAATGTTTTGCATTTGGCCGCGCGTCTCAGGAGACTGTGGCTTATTGAACTCATAATATATGATCTGAGAGATGTACTCTTGACCACACAGACGCTGCTCAACGGTTTGAACCGGGCAAGAGGACTGCTCATAAGCCAGAGTTCCGTCCCAGCACTGGACAGTCGGCTGCGCTACAACAGGTTCAGCCGGGCAAGATGCCGCGTCAAAGACCAATGATCCGTCCCAACAGGCGATTGTCGGCTGCGGTGCAGGTTCAGGCGCACAAGAGGCTGCGTTCACAACCATAGAGCCGTCCCAGCAACGGAAATCTGCAACAGGCATCGGTGCCGGCGGCGGTGTTGGCGCTACCATGGCTTTTTGACCGCCGAACTTGTAACGGAAACCCGTCATCAGGATATGCTCGCCGATATCTTGGTAATCAACACTGAAAGGCGCTGTTGACGCCACAGTCGTTGAGAACGGGGCAAAATTTGTTTGCACCCCGTCAAAATCCATATCAGAAGCCTGAATAAAGCGATATTGCGTATCCCAGCTCAGCTTGTCAGAAATATCATAGCCTAAACCGGCAAGCAGGTTCCAAGCTGTTGATGTATTGTCGTCACGTACAACGCAAAGATCGCCGCAAACAGGGCTGCTGATTGGCACGCCGCGTGAGTTTATGAAGTCATGAGATTCAGCATCCAGTTCACCGCGCATAAAACCGATACCGGCGCCGACATAGGGCTCCCAACGACCGTAGTCATCAAAATCATAAATCAAATTCAGCAATACACTTGTTCCGCGGAATTTCGCGTAAGACTCAGGCGTGTTATCAATGGCGCCCATATCGTTCCACAATGTGGTGCCGTCCAGCTCGATACGCCAGTTATTATTCATTTCGTAACCGACACCTAAAGATCCGGCCGCGTGACCTTCGGCCTGAACATCGCCCACCATTCCGTCGGACAGCTCTGCGTCTGTAAACGCGCCATAACCTAAATTACCGCGAACATACCAGCCCGTGTCACCGTCATTCGTCTGCGCGCTTGCGACAGCAGGGACAACCAAAAGTGCGGCAAAACCGGCCGCTGCGAGAAGCGTGTGCTTCATAATTTCCTCCGAAACGGCCGTTCCGGCCGCGAATTAGTGTTTAGCGGGACGCACCCGCACAGGTCACAAGACGGGAGAATCCCGCGTGCTTAGGGCTTGCTTAGACGAAACGCTGACGATTTGCCAGTGCTTAGAGTGCTTTATTTGCTTAATATTGAACAGTTTTTTCGCGGCTGTTGCTTTTTTGCACCACACCGTAAAACGACATATTTAAGGAAATCTTTTTTGGTGAGCCGTCAGGGATTCGAACCCTGGACCTACTGATTAAAAGTCAGTTGCTCTACCA